>CALMWJ010000042.1 GCA_937873525.1 uncultured Peptococcaceae bacterium
CCTGGCCCCTTCGGCGGAGAAGATTCTCACTTCTCTTTGCTGTTACTACCACCGGATGTCAGTCTCGCCGGATTGAGCCGAAGTTTGAAGCAATTGGATGCTGACCCCATCGACTTTGAAGCTGTTGGTGTTTCGCTCGACGTGGACCCCGTTGATCGACAGGACGGCATTTTGTCCTGTGGTCACCCCCTCAAGCGCTGCGCCTGTTGAATTCAAGGTCAGGGTTTCTGCCCCGAACAAGGCCTGAAGCACCTCGGTACCGGCAAGATCAGATCCACTGAGCACCGTTTGGCTTGCCGAATCCGAGATTCTGAATTGACCTGCAGCGGGATCATAGGTGATCTTGGGATGGTCCTCATCACCGCCAAGGGCAGTATTCAATGCATTCCTTAAGTCATCGATGGTTGGGTTGGATGGATCGCCCGCACCAGGAAGCACCGTTAGATCCAGGATCGTGGCTTCCGCATCTCCGACCTTGATCGATAGGCATCCGGATTCAATACCGCATTGACTCAGCAAATTCGTTCCGGCAGGGGCTGCGCCGCTTTCATTTTCGATTGGCATGCCGGTAACGGAACCGCCGCTGGCGAGACCAAACATGCAGCTGAGGAGGTTGCCGGTTTCCTGAGTCATTTCGATGACCGTCCCGGCACCGGAGATCGTTGATTCGATGCTGAATTTATCTTCGATGGAGGAATAGCTTATTTTTACTGCCGCCTTGCTGGCATTGACTTCCGCAAGGATATTCGCTGTAGAATCCTCCCGGCCGAATTCAAACTCGATTCCGTTGATCGCAAACTGAAATACGCTGCCCTGCAGTTCCTGGGCAAAATGCGTATTCTCCAGCGCCAGGCTGAGGTTGATTTTATTGGATTGTCCGGAGGTCATTCCAATCACGGCCATGGCATCGTCAGAGCCGGTAACGGTGACTTGCCGGCTGTTGTCGGTAACGCCAAACACTATTTGATCGCCACTCTGGCTGATGAGGATGCCATTGCCAAAGGCACGGTCAATCGCGCTTTGCAAACTGGCTGCAAAGTCTGCCCCGTCGGCTGCATCCGTGTCCAATTCGATTTCTTTGGCCACCCCGTCCAAATGAACGGTCATGGTCCTGGTCCCCAGGGAAGCATCCAGCGTGCCTGACAAGGAGCCGATACCGGCAGCATGATCGGACAGCCCCAATACCGCTAAACCTATGTCCGTGCCGGTGATGCTGATGGCCGCTTCAGCGTCCAGCGCATTCAAGGTCAAATTCCCTTCATCGTCGGCAACAGCAGAAACATTGCTGACGGTTTCTCCTTCGACCAGGGAGGTTCCAAAGGCAGAGGTCAGGACCGCATTGAAATTTTCAAGGAGGTCGTCGTCTGTTTTGCCGGTCAATCGCAAGGTCTGCGTCTCAGCTCCGACCGTCAAGGTGATCTCCTTCTTCACAGACTCAAGATCAATCGTTCCCTCGAGGATGCCGGAAGCGGCTGCTGCGGACTTTTCTTTCAAGGATGCCGCCAGCTGCTGGATCGAATCGATCGTCATGGCGCCTGTGGCGGCGGTGCTTGTGGCAGACACGGATATTGCGCCGGAGGCTGAAGCCGAAGTCATGGAATTAAATAAGGTGCTGGACATGAGATTGGTATCCGAAGTATAGCTGAAGTAATTTTCCTGGAAACGATTGAGGTCGGTGATCACATCCCGGTAAATCTCCTGTTTCCAGACCAGCTGCTGCTGTTTGGCTTTTTGCGCATCGATCTTCGCTTGGGTCCCGCTCATCAGGTCTTCGACCATCTGTTCGGTATCCATACCGGAAACCAAGCCTGACAGACCAGTACTTCGATAGGCCGATTGGGTTGAAGAGGTTAAGGATGATAAAGTGCTCATAGGCTTCCTCCCTTGAACGATACGACACAATGCGCATTTGTCTCTCAAATATACCTATCGAAGGTTTGAGATAAAACTTTAATTTTAGAGTTCAGGCTTTACGGTATTTCTGTTTCAGAAGGACGCTGTTTTCACCCTGGGAATCGTTTGCCGAGCGGTACCTGACGATTTTTGCGGTGTTGCTTCCCGCCTTGATATTCAGCGCAGCATCCTCTTTTTGACGTTCAAGCCTTGCCATGATCAGGGATTCCAGGTTTTTGATCCGATTGAGAATCATATACCCCTTCTGGGATGCATCGAAAACCTCTTTGAAAGGACAGGGCAAAGCGTCCCGCTCACAGGTATTGGACAAGGCGCTGCGCAGCATCCTTTTTTGATCGATCGCATCCCGGCACAAAAGATTCAGCTGATGATCAAGCTGGTCCAAAGCGTCGGCGGCAGCACGGCGCTGCATCATCAAGGACTTCATATCATCGAGCCCGCAGTCTGTCAAGGAACGCGTCAGTTCTTCGTAGGATATCAGTTGTTGGTTCTTTTCACCGATCAGCATCAAAATGGCTTCTCTCGACTCCATGTAAATTTCATTTCCTTTCCGCTTGCTTGGACGCTATTGTCAACCGGCTCATCGATGCATTATGATGGGGAGGGATCAAAACATTCTTGAGAGGTGGCCAGTTATGGAACCCATATGGTTTACCGCAGTCCTGACCGATGAAAAAGGCCGATTCCTTGAAAAAGGCCATGCTTGTCTGACCTCGCCCTCGGACAGCCTTTGTTTTAAAAGCAGTTTTGTGCCACTGATGAAAATAGGAACGCCGGTCATCCTGATAAGAACCCTCCACGATCGGGAGCTTGAGGCTTTCTGCGGCAAGGTCTTTGCCTCATCAAGGCAACTCATGAAGATCACCTCGATTCCCGTGGAGGCCATGGAGAGGCTTCGGAATCTGTTTGCCTTCAATACGGATTTCGAGGCAACGCTCCATGAGGACGTTCCGGCCAGGCTCCCTTTTTCTTTGAAAAAACCTTTGGAGCTATACGCCGCCGTCTATTCTATTTCCCTCTCGGAATTGAAATTCCAGTCGATGGATGATCTGGAGGCCGGTGACCGGCTGGTGTTGAACGTTCAATGGTCTGAAAAATTTCCGGTCGCTTTGCAGGACCTGTCCATTGAGATTTCCCGGGTCATTGATTACGGCGGTATGTCCAAATGCTATATTTGCGCGATTCTACGCATGCCGGAAATGGCCGGAATCCACCTGAAGGAATATCTGGAACAACAAGACCAGCTCCGGCGTAAAAAAGAGCAGCCCCCCTCCTTTTCGCCTTCCTTTCGGGAATAAAGGGTTGGCCGCACAACCGGCTTTGACTTTTTAGAGCTTGTCTTTCAAATCCCGCATCAAGGTCCGCAGCTGATTTTCGACTACCCCGCAAGCCGCTTCACGGTTGCATTCCATGGTTTGAAGCAATTCCTTGCGGAAAATTTTGACGTCCTGGGGCGCCTGGATCCCGATTTTTACCTTGTCTCCGGAGACCTCGGTGATCATGATCTCAATATCATCGCCGATGATCAGCGATTCGCCTGCTTTACGTGAGAGGATCAGCATCCGAACAGCCCCCCTTCCCGCCATTGAGCAAAGGCTTTCGAACCGGATAATCATCATCCAGGATGACTTGTGCGGCACATTGGCTCTGTGCATCAATGACAATCGGACTTTTCAGGTTGACCGTCGACTGCGTCAAGTCGTTTCGAAGGACGGCAATGGCTCTGAAAACCGGGTCATTGATATTTTTTTTGCGAAGATCTTCAGCCATCTCCGGTGATAGGTCCGGCGGGTATTCGCTCAGGAGAAGGGCTGGGTCTATCAGGACAAAACATATGTTCTGATCCTCGATGGACTGCAGCCATATGAACGATGCGCCGACTTCATCGTCAAAGAGCAGCACATAATGGATGAGCCCTTCGAAACCGAAGATCGGCTGCTGAAACGTGATAATTTCCTGTTCATTGATTTCAATGGTGCCAAAATCGCGTGTTTTGATCTTCATGGCTTCCTCCCGATCCGCCGGCCGCGGATGCCGTTTCAACATTTTTCTTTGAAATCTTCAAATGGGCGTCCTTGCTCAGGATTTCCTTTCTTCTTCATAATTGGGGTTTGCACTGGGCGGCACATACATAGGTTCGCCCAAATATTCGATCTCGACTTTTGGATACTGTTTGATTTCAATGGATAAGCCGCCGGGAACAAAGGTCGTCTCAGCTGGAATGACCTGAGGCTCTATCGACAATTCCACGGGTTCGTAATCCAAGCTCAGATGATTGGGTTCCCACGCAATATCGGGGCCGGTCGCCGGCAAGAAAACCATGACGCTGCTGCTTTGGCGAACCATGCGTGGATAGACTGCTTCCGCGATGCTGGCATCATGCTGAATCTGAGCCATCCGATTGCCGATTTCAGCATACTGGGCTGTGGCATCGCTGGCCGCCTGGTTGCCCAGCCGGGCCAGATCATCGGCAAAATCACCGGAGGATTTGAGTCCGATGCTGCTTCTGGCCTCGTAGGTGTCCAGCCTGACCTTGATGTTCTCAGACTCCATATGAACGTGACCGCCTTGAGTTTCCATATGGACCTGAGGTTTGCTTTGCTTCATCTCCAGCTTTGACCGTTGGATTTTTATTTCATATTCGATTGGGATATTGGTGATTCTCAAGAGTTGCATACAAAACTCTCCTCAGAAAATGATTGAAACCAAACCTATCCAATCGCCGAAGTGCTAACGCATGAAGTCAAAAATCGAGGGCGGGATCAGTTTGCTGCCTAATTGAAGGCAAACCATCCAGGTGGTTTCATAAGTTTTATTGAAAATAACTTCCTCTTCGGTCCGGATGGTTTCCAGATCCGATTGAGTTTCTTTGAGATTAAGATTGTCATTCCCCAGCCGGACTGCGGTCTGCTCCAGGAAATTGGTTCGGCTGCCGATATCGGTGATGTTCATGATCAACGCATCGGTTCTGTCCTTCAGATGGGTCAGGTCCATGGCCAAGGCCTCTGTGTCTTCGGCGGATAGGTCTGAAGCGATTTTATCCAACAGGCTGTATAGATTGTTTGGCATTGTTAAGCCCTTGACATCTGTGATCCCGTATCCCAAAGCATCCAGCCCGGACACAGAAATCTTGAATGCCGTCCTGGGATCGAGGGTGTCGCCGGTCATGGTCAGGCCCAAGCCCACGTCGATAAAAATCTCTTCATTTTCAGGGGCTGATGAATACCCGATCAAGACGGGCGGAGTCGATGCGTCATAAACGGGTATTGCAGCTTTGCCGGAGGACGGATCAGTGAACAGCTGGTCCACCACGGCCCCATTGAATAAAATGCTGCCATCGGAAGCGACGCTTAAAGGCGGCGAGCTGTTGTTGGTACCACCGAAAATGTATTTGTCGCCATATTTCGCGTTGATGGTTTGCAGCAATTCCTCTTTGATGTTCTTGATTTCACGGGCCAGCACTTCTTTTTCACTGTCACCCATGGTGCCGTTTAAGCCTTCCAGGAGCCGTTCTTTCACCGTCTGCATCAGCGTATTGATGTTTTGGAGGTTGCTTTCCACCGAGGCCAGCTCGCCTTGGGCGTTTTCAATGTTGCGCATCGATTGCTCGCCACGATAAAGCTGCTCTCTGACCGCAAAAGCTTTGGATGCGGATGCGGTATCCTCGGATACTTTGGAAAATTTTCTGGAAGAACTGAGCCGGTCGTTGGATCCGGCAAGATGGCTGATGCTGCGGTTAAGATTCCGCATGTAGCTTCTTGTCATGGCGTTCTGAGTGATTCTCACCTTGATTACCTCCCTACGATCCCGGTCTTGTTGATCAGGGTATCCAATGCTTCATCCATAGCGGTCATCATGCGCGCCATGGCGTTGTACGCTTTTTGATACATCATCAGATTCGTGCCTTCTTCATCGATGGATACACCAGACACCGAATCCCGTCTGTCCAGGATGTCCTCTGCCACCGCGGCAGTCGCCTCCAGCCGTGTGGCATAAAGGTTCTTTTGCTGGCCGATGGTGATGTTGTATGAATTCACATACTCTTCAAAGGTTCCGTGAAAATCGTCGAAATCCACTTTTTTGTCCATCAGGGAAATCATTTTTAGGATATGGCCATTGTCTGATTCGCCGCTGCAGACCACATTCCGGATGATATAATCCGGCTGGGCGCTCCATTCCGCGCTGACTCTCATGTTGCTGGCGTTGATCACACCGCCGTCCGCGGCTTCAAAAAGAACTTTATAGGTTCCTGTAGCGGTGATTCCTCCTGGGCTTCCATCCGGCGCGGCGATTTCAATGGTATGATTGAATGCTTCTGCGAAGGTTTGTACAAACCCATTGAGCCGGTCTTTATAGTAAAGGATCCCTTGTTCATGGCTTTCATAAGGCCCCGTTGCCCCTTCGCCCCGGCCGTTGATCATATCCTGATAGGCTTTCAGGGAACCGGTGTTCATCGCCGTCTGTTCTCCGGTGCTCTGCCAGCCTATGGAAATGGTGCCTTCCGCAGTATCTGAAAGATTCAGCCTGTCACACCAGCTTCCCCGAATGGCGTTTTGTCCGTTAAAATCCACCGATACCGCGCCATCGGCTTCCGCCGTTACAGTAACTGCGCCGTAAGAGGACAGCCGGTCCAGCAGCAGATTCCGTTTGTCCAGCAATTCATTGGGTCCGTAGGGATCATTGCCGCTTCCGCCGGTGGAATAGATTTCCGCACAGATGGATTGATTCAGAATGGCCACTTGTTCAAGCGCCGAGTTGACCTCATCCACTGCGATATCCAGATCAAACTTTTGTTGCAGCAGAATGGTGTCCAACTTTGCATCGAACTGCATGACAATCTGTGTCAGACTTTTGGAGGCGGTCAGCAGGATGTTGGCATAAGACACCTGATCCGCATTGCCGTTAAGGCTCTGCAGCGCGCTGCTGAAATCCGCCAGCGCTTCTTTGATGCCTTCGGAATCCACTTCATCCAGGGCGGTTTCGATGTCCGACATGATCAGGGAGGCCTGATCATAATAGCCGACCTCGCACATCTCATCCCGGTAGCGTTTATCCAGAAAGCTGTCGCGAATCTGGGACACCCCGTCGATCTGGACACCCTGTCCGGAAAAGGCGGCTTGGTTCAGCGTGTAGCGGGAATCCAGTGAAGACAACGCCACGGAAGATGTGTCCACGCGCTGACGGGTGTAGCCTTCCGTCGAAACGTTAGAAATGTTGTTTCCGGTAATGTCAATGCCAAGCTGATTGGCTGCCAGGCCCTTGCGGGCGGTTTCAAATCCAACGAATGTTGACCTCATCCCCTGTCCTCCAACTCCTTTACACCTTGGTTTCCATGATCAAAAGGCTCCCAAGGCCTCTGCCATTTTTTTGCCGGGAATAGCCGCAGACTGGCAGATCGCCCTGGGGGTCTTTGATCATCTGCAGCCGGGTCCTGGCACAGACCATGGATTTTTCGTTGAGATATTTTATATTGGCAATCTCCGTACGGATCCTGTCAAAAAGCATTTTCAGACGCGCCCTGTCTTCGGCAGGGGCCTCCGCCAGAATCTCCTTGAAGGTATATTGCGCCATCCCCGCAGCCTGCTGCAGCGCCATCCGTTTCCCTTCGATGTTTTCCATCCGTTTGGCGATGGCCTGTTGCCGGGTGATCATCTGCTGGATCTGCGGAATCTCCCCGGATCGAAGTACTGCCAATTTTTCCTGTTCAAGGGCGCAGACCTCTTCAAAAAAGTTAGCATAGATCTCGATAAAATCATACAGCGCAACGCTCGGGTCCCTCGTGTCCATAAACAATTCTCCGTTTCATCGCGGTTCGGGTCAGATTTTCTGATCGAAACCGCCTTTTGCACGTTTCAGGATGGCGTCAGCCAGGGTCTGACTGTCAACTTTATAACGATCATTGCGAATGGCGTCTTTGATGGATTCGATTTTTTCGTCGGCGGCAGCGGCATCCACATCCTTGGCGATCCCTGACGCCAGACGGCTGATGTCGTTCTTATGCGCGCCCTGGCTGCTGATGGTGATCGTATCGTACTTCTGTTCTTTTTTTGCGGCCGGCGCCTGCTCCTCAAGCTGGGATTTTCCGCTGGCGCTGCCGGCACCGTTCATGGTGTTTTTGTAAACGTTATTGACATTGGCTGGATTAATTTTCATCATCCGTCCCTCGCTCTCTTGACTCTTTTGCCTAGGCTTTTTTTCATCTACTTTAGTTATCGTATTATTTTTTTTAAAATTAACCTCCGGACCAGATTCGAATATTATTTTTTATACGGCTGGAGAATTCTTTGCAAATGTTGCCGGTTTATGTATAATTATAGAGGTTTATCCAGATCCACGCCTTATTTTGATTTGAATTCGGGGAGGAATCGATTCCCATGAGCAGGATCATCTCAATTTCCAACCAAAAAGGCGGCGTCGGCAAAACGACGACCACCGGCGCTCTGGCGTCCGGCTTAAAGAAAAAAGGTTATAGCGTCCTGGCCCTCGACCTGGACCCCCAATGCAATCTCAGCTTCAGCATGGGTGCCGACAACGAGAACAACGCCACCATCTACGACGTGCTGAAAGGTGACCTTAAAACATGCTATGCCATTCAGCATGCCCCCGTCACTGACATTATCCCTGCCACCATCCTGCTCAGCAGCGTGGAGCTTGAATTTACCAATACCGGCCGCGAATACCTGCTCAAGGAAGCCCTGGCGCCCGTGGCGGATCTGTATGATTACGTCCTGATCGACACGCCGCCAGCCCTCAGCGTCCTGACCGTGAACGCCTTCACTGCTTCCGATTATATCATTGTTCCGATGCTTTCGGATATCTTCAGTCTCCAAGGCATCGCCCAGCTTTACGATACGGTAGACCGGGTTAAAAAATATTGCAATCCCCGTCTGCAAATTGCCGGGATCCTCCTGACGAAATACAACCCCAGGACCCTGCTGAGCAGCGAAATCCGGGGCACCGCCGAAATGATCGCCGCAGACCTGGGCATCTGTCTCTTTGACACCTTCATCCGGTCCAGCGTTGCCATCAGCGAAGCCCAGTCTGTGCAGAGCAGCATCCTTGAATACGCACCGCGGAACCATGCTGTGGAGGATTACAGCCACTGGGTCGAGGAATTGTTTCAGAAAGGGATTTGCTGACGATGGCGACGAAAAAAGAGATCGATAAGGATTTGATGTATAAAAAAATCATGCCTACCGGGGCCCGCAGCGGAAAAAGCGCTGCCAGAGCCGCCGAGTCCATGGCGATGGAAGCCCCCTTGACAGAACCCAGTCTCTCTTTTCCGGCCTCCGAGGCCAAGGCCCAATCGGATGCAGCCTCCGAGGGGGCCTATCCGGTTGCCCCGGGTAAAAATACGATTTTCCGCATGAATCCTGAATTGCAATTCCGCACGGTGGATCCGTGCGTCCTGATGAATCTGATGGAGCGGCTGGTGGCGCAGCGGCTGGATGATGCCTTTGCAAAATTCAATTGCTGCAAATGCGACAAATGCAAAAAAGATGCTGCGGCCCTTGCGTTGAACCGGCTGCCGCCTAAATACGTGGTCGCCACCGAGGATCAAATCGTGGAGCTGCTCTCCAGACAAACTCAAGCAGAGGTCCTGACGGCGATCATCCAGGCCATTCTGGTGGTCAAAGCCCATCCCAATCACTGACTTGCAGGCCCGTACCCTTCATGCGCAAAGCTGGCTCGGTCGATTGGGCCATACCTTTCATGATTAAAAAGCGTGTAAGATCCCGGAGGACCTTACACGCTTTTCTTTTGTGCAGAAACCTTTCGAGACTTTCCATTCAGCCGGTGATCCGGCCAAAGGGATTATCTCAGGAGCTGAAGAACGCTCTGGGGCTGCTGATTGGCCTGGGCCAGCATGGCCTGGGCGGCCTGGGTCAGGACGTTGTTCTTGGTGAAGGACATCATTTCCTTCGCCATGTCCACATCGCGAATCCGGCTTTCCGCAGCCGTCATGTTTTCTTCCGTGACGGAAAGGTTGTTGATGGTGTGCTCAAGACGATTCTGCAGCGCACCCAGGTTGGCACGGTTGGTGGAGACCGAGTTGATGGCGGTTTTGATGGTGGCGATGGCGGCGGCGGCGCCTTCCTGGGTGGAGACATTGAGGCCATTGATGCCCAAGCCTTCCGCGCTCATGTCGCCCACGGCCACCGTCACGTTGTTGAAGCTGTCCGCGGTATCGCCCACCTGGAGGGTCAGCCCGCCGCCGGTGGCGCCGGCTGCGATGGTGGCATCCGTCGTTTCGGTGTCTGCAAGCACGCCGGTGGCTACCGTAACGGTCATCCCCCGGAAAGCATCCTGTTCAGCAGCCGTTGCCGTATCCTTGTCGATGACCGCCTGGAAGGTGGCTGTGCCGCTCTGGTTGTCGCCGCTGGTGCTGATCAGCTGGAAGGTAACCCCGCCGCTGGCGGCGGCGCCATTGTAGTTGCCCAGTTCCAGCGTTGTCGCGCCCAGGCTGGTGCCTACGGCGGTGACGGTCAGCGTGGTGGCACCGGTGCTGTCTGCAAAATTGCCGCCCACGATGTCAAAGCAGTCGGCGGCAAAGCTGGTGCCGTCCGCCGCATTGGTGCTGGCGATCTGGCCCATGGTGCCGTCCAGCAGCTCGATGCCGTTGAAGTTGGTGCCGGAAGCGATGCGGTCGATTTCATCGGAAAGGGCGGTGACTTCTTTCTGGATGGCCACCCGGTCCACGGTGCTGTCGATGGTGCCGTTGGCGGATTTCTCAGCCAGCTCTACCATACGGTTGAGCATGGAATGAACCTCGGTCAGCGCGCCTTCCGCGGTCTGGATCAAGGAAATGCCGTCCTGGGAATTGGCCTGGGCCACTTCAAGGCCTTTGATCTGGGCCCGCATTTTTTCGGAAATCGCCAAGCCGGAAGCGTCATCGCCGGCACGATTGATTTTGTAACCGGAAGATAATTTTTCCAGACTCTTGGAAACCAGACTGTTGTTGCTGGACAGGTTGCGGTTGGCGTTGAGCGCCATAATGTTGTGCTGAATGATCATTGAGATGTTCCTCCTTGAATTCTTTTTTGATCGGAGCTTCCTTGCTCCGTTTCCTTTGACCCGAACCTTCGCTGCAACGGCCGTGTACAGCGGAAGCCCGAGACGGTGTTCCGGCGGGCGGCTTAACATCTCTCCTCCCGTCCTATCCTATATATCGTAAGGTGTTTCTAAAAAATGAAGAGCCTATGAAAAAATTATCCAAAATTTTCTCATAGGCTCTATATATTCACTTAGATATTTATTTATTTATTCTTCGCCGGCCTGTTCCAGATCCTCTCCGGTCAGCCGGTATACCGTCCATTGATCCAAAGGCTGCGCCTTCAGGCTCCGATAAAAATCGATGGCCTGATGGTTCCAGTCCAGACAGGCCCACTCCAGACGCGGACAGCCTCGATGGACCGCTTCCGCAGCAACCGCCTTGAATAAGGCTTTGCCAAGGCCTTGTTTGCGGAATCCCGGTAAGATGAAAATATCTTCAAGGTAAAGACCGGAACGGCCTTCAAAGGTGGAAAAGTTCTCGAAAAAGATGGCGTAGCCCACTGGGCGGCCTTCGACCTCCAGCAGAAAGGCATCCGCGCTTCTCTGATCAAACAGAGATCGGGCCAGGCCTTCCGTAGTCAGCCTCAGCTGGTCTTCCAGCTTTTCAAAACGGGCCATTTCGCGGATCAGCCCTTCGAGGCTTCCCGCATCCTCCCTGCGGGCCGCTCGGATCACAAAATCCTTCATTCTTCATATCCCTCAGAAATGCAGTCGCCGGTTAAAGTAACTGCGGAAGTTTTTATCAAGGAAACCGTAAATGATGATCAGGGTCGTCAGGGCAGCCCCTGCGGAAACCGCGCTGGGCCAAAAAAGGCTGGAAACCCGGATCACATAGAGAAGGCAAGGCAGAAAACTCAGAAAGAGCAAGGACATCGCATAGACGGCGTAATCACTCCAGAGCTTCTTGTGTTTGTAGACGACCGACATCATCAGCAAAGATGAGCAGATCAGCAAAAAGGGAATCGCGTAATTCACGGACCAGCCGCCCGCGCTGCCAGCATGGTCAATGATGAACAAGACCAATGACAGATTAGCGATCTGAAGCAAAAACTTCTTGCCTCGGTGCATTTTGGATAGGAAGGTATACCGTACCAGTACCCACGCTGAAGCAACGCCCAGCGTCTGGCGATACATCCAAAAATCTTCCCTCCCAGTCAATAAGATGACCAGAGACGGGATCAGAAAAATCCCGATCATGATCAATGGGAAGATTTTTTTCCAAAAGATATGGAGATACCGGCTTAGCCGGCTGGGCTTGATATAGACAGGATAACTCCTTGGTGTATGGGGCGGCACATCCGTCAGCTGTTTTCCGCAAAGCGGGCATTCCTGCAGCGAGGGGTCGAGATAGACCTGGCAGTGGATGCAGTGATTAATCGGAAATCCCCCATTCGTTTGAATATAATTTCACCTCGAGTTGATATTCCTGAGCCAGATAACGGAAAAAGTCTCCGATGATCCGGTTCTCCCGGATCGTACGTGAGAAAGAAATCGTCAGGTTGTCGTGGACCGTACAGATCGCGCAATTCAGCGGATTGTTGAGGGTGGGATAAAAAACCACCTCCATCCGTTCCACAAAAGGCCCCATGGATTCCGGCAGCTCGACTTTTCCTAAATTGGTCAAAGTGCATGTCCTCAATTTATCATTATAATAGAAATATCTGCTTTTTACAATCCAATCTTTGACTAAGAGCGGTAAAAATCGAGCAATTTTGATTTTTTCCAAATTGATGTTGCGGGTGATCACGTCCTGAAGAAAGGGTTTGGTTATTTTTTTCCTCGTCTGCTCTTTCACTTCGCACAGAATCTTAAATAAGGATTGTTCCTGCCGGCTGCTGATCTCAACGGATGTAATGGCAAAGAAATTGCGAAGGCTTTGGGAAGGAAAAAACTGACGGAGATTGACCGGCACCGTGACTTTAATAGGCCGCTGATCCTCCCGGTCCTGGCTGCTCTGCCGATAAATCATATACATCAGGAGCGCCAGAATGAATTCGGTCATGGTCGCCCCCTGCTGCTTCGCAATCTTCCGAATCGCCGAAGCGGAAACGACGCCTTGGGTCACATGAATGCCATAGGGTTCGAAATAGGTCCCGGTTATTTGATACGCCTTGGAATATCGTAACTTCGGAGGGTGCCCGGGAATGTAACAACGGTGAAAACTGTCCTCTGCTTCCTCGGGCAAAACCGGCGATACCGCCGTACGAACCAACCCTTCCGGAGATACATTTTTCCCGCTCTCCTTTAAATACTCATAGACCAGCGTCTTCAGAAATTCAAGGGCGCCGCTGCCATCCGTGATGGCATGAAATACCTCCACAGAGATACGCCGCCGGTAATAAAAAACCTTGAGCAGCGACTCCCGATTGATCTTATCCTGCAAAGGATGACACGGATAGTCCTCTTCCCGTTTGATCCGCAGCGGCTCATCGCTGGATTCCATATAACGCCAGAAGAGGCCTTTATGGATCCGCATGGTCATCATGGGGTACCGACGGATCGTACGATTCAGCGCTTTCTGCAGACATACGGGCAGAATCGTTTCATTGAGTACTGCTGAAATGCGATATATCGTGGAATTCTTTGCCTTGGCCACGGAAGGGAAAATAATGGCCGCATTATCCAGCCTGGTCCATTTGTTCATATTACCTCCATCATGAAGGCCTTGCGTTTTCCTCTGCAATGGGCTGGAGCCAATTCAGCAAGCTCCGGGCATGCGCTAAAAGCTCAGGCGATTGACTGTCGCCCCCCAGCATCCGCGCCAATTCGCCGATCCGTTCCTGTGGACTCAGTGCCTTGACGCCGGTTTGGGTGCGGCCGCCGGTTTCTTCCTTCAAGAGCAGCAGGTGCTGGTTGGCCTTGGCTGCGATGGCTGCCGCATGGGTCACACAAATCACCTGCTGGTTTCTGCTGATGGTCCAGAGTTTATCGGCCACAGCATGGATGGTTTTACCGCCGATGCCGGAATCGATTTCGTCGAACACCATGGTATCGCTGCTGTCCATGGCCGCCAGGATCCGTTTCATGGCCAGAATGATCCTGGACAATTCACCGCCGGAAGCAATCTTGGCCAAAGGAAGAAAAGCCTCTCCAGCATTGGAGGAGATCATGAACTCCGCGTTGTCGGTGCCTGAGGCGCCAGGTGAAGCCGGTTGGATATTGGTTTGAAAACGGGCCGACTCCATAGCCAGATCCTTCAGTTCTGCATCGACCCTTGATTCAAGACTTTTCCCGGTTAGGCAGCGCAGGCCGTGCAGCTGGCGGGCCAAGTCATAATAGCGCTGCGAAAGCTCCTGCCGCTCACTTTCCCGGTTCTTTTCCTGGTCCTCCCAATTTTCCAGGGTCTGCAGCTCCGCGGCGACCCTTTCTCGATGGGCAAGGACTTCCAAAACCGTTTCCCCGTATTTTTTGCAAAGGCTTCGTATACGGTACAGCCGGTTTTCTGCGTCTTCC
>CALMWJ010000043.1 GCA_937873525.1 uncultured Peptococcaceae bacterium
ATCAATTTGAAAATCGGATTGGACATCGGTTCCACCACCATCAAATGCGTGGTCATGAACGAAAAAAAAGAAATCGTTTATCGGTCCTACCAGCGGCATGCTTCGCAGATCACCCAGAAGACCGGACAGCTGCTGCAGGAGATCCGGCGTGCTGTGCCCGGCTGCCGGCTCGCTGAGCTGGCGATCTCCGGCTCTGCAGGCATGGGCATGGCGGACCATTGCGGAATCCCTTTTGTCCAGGAGGTATATGCCACACGCATCGCGGCAAGCCATCGGATGCCGGATGCGGATGTCATCATCGAATTGGGAGGCGAGGATGCCAAGATCCTTTTCCTGACCGATGGCATGGAGGTCCGCATGAACGGTTCCTGTGCCGGCGGTACCGGCGCCTTTATTGATCAGATGGCGACCTTGCTGAACATTTCGCTGGATGAAATGAACCGGCAGGCTGAGTCTGCCGAAAAGATCTATACGATTGCATCCCGCTGCGGCGTGTTCGCCAAATCCGACATTCAGCCGCTGCTCAACCAGGGGGTGCGCAAGAGCGACCTTTGCGCCAGCATTTTTGCCGCCGTGGTGAATCAGACCATTGCCGGACTGGCCCAGGGCCGGCCGATTGCAGGCAAGGTGGTCTATCTGGGCGGGCCGCTGACCTTCCTGCCCCAGCTGGATCAGAGCTTTGACAAAGCCCTGAAAACCAAGGGCGTCTGTCCGGAGGACTCGCTTCATTATGTGGCCATCGGCGCCGCGTATGCCGCCGACCGAACGCTGAGCCTGGAGGAGTCGATCCAAAAATTGGAGCAATATCAGGTCAGCGGCCAGTATGACGCCATGCTGCCCCTGTTTGCCAATCCTCAGGAATATAACGATTTCCTGGACCGGCACCGCCGGGCATCGGTGGTTTTTGCGGATCCTGAGGAATATTCCGGACCGGCCGCCTTGGGAATCGACGCCGGTTCAACCACGGTGAAGGCGGTGGTGATCGGGACCCGGGGAGAAATCCTCTGTGCCCACTATCAGCCCAATACCGGCAACCCAGTTCCGATTATCCGGGACTTCCTGAAGGATTTTTACATGCATTGCCCGAATATTACCATCCAGGGCGCCACGGTTACCGGCTATGGGGAAGATATCGTGAAAAACGCCTTCCGCATCGATCACGGCATCGTGGAGACCATGGCCCATTACCGGGCGGCCCGTCGTTTTATGCCCCAGGTGGATTTCATCATTGACATCGGCGGCCAGGATATCAAGTGCTTCAAAATACGGAACCAGACGATCGACAATATTTTTCTCAATGAAGCATGTTCTTCGGGCTGCGGCTCATTTCTGCAGACGTTTGCCAACGCCTTGGGCTATTCCATTTCGGATTTCGCCGCGTTGGGGCTGTTTGCTGATAAGCCGGTGGATCTGGGCTCGCGCTGCACCGTATTCATGAATTCCTCCGTGAAGCAGGCCCAGAAGGACGGAGCCTCCATGGAGAATATTTCCGCAGGGCTATCCATCAGCGTGGTGAAAAATGCTTTATACAAAGTCATCCGTCCCACCGCTTCGGAGCCCATCGGCCGCAACATCGTGGCCCAGGGCGGAACGTTTTTGAATGACGCTGTTCTCCGGGCCTTTGAGCAGGAGATGAAGGTCGAGGTGATCCGGCCCAACATCGCCGGTCTGATGGGGGCTTACGGCGCCGCCCTGTATGCGCTGGAACATGCCGGGGAACGCAGCACGATCCTGGAGCCTGGAGAGCTGGAAAACTTCAGCCACACGGTCCAGTCGGTCCAATGCGGACAATGCAGCAACCACTGCCAGCTGACGGTCAACCGTTTCAGCGGAGGCCGGCGTTATATCAGCGGAAACCGCTGTGAACGTCCGGTCACCCGGAAGGCAGCCGATGACAGCCTGAACTTATATCGTTATAAATATTCTTTGCTGAGAAGCCTGAAACCCGAAGCCGGCAAAAGAGGCAGGATCGGCCTTCCCATGGGCCTCAATATGTACGAATTGCTGCCCTTCTGGCATACTCTTTTTACCCGTCTTGGCTTTGAAGTCGTCCTGTCCCCGGAATCCAGCCGTCAGCTCTACCTGGAGGGGCAGGCCACCATCCCTTCCGATACGGTCTGCTTTCCGGCAAAATTGCTGCATGGGCATATCCAAGCCTTGATCGATCAGGGGGTCGGCACCATTTTCTACCCCTGCATGACCTTTAACTTGGATGAGGGACTCGGTGACAATCATTTCAATTGTCCGGTGGTGGCTTATTATCCGGAGGTTATCGCCGCCAACATGCCGGGCTTGGAGCGGACGACCCTGATCTATGATTATGTGGGCATCCACAACAAAAAGGCTTTCCCCGGCAAGTTCCACCCAATCCTCTCCAAATATTATCCGGATATCCGGCTGGTCGAGGTGGAAGAGGCTGTACGGGCGGCTTATAGAGCCCATCGGGACCATCTGGCTGAAGTGCGCCGCCAGGGCTGGAAGATCGTCAGCATGGCCCGGGAGGCCGGAAAGCCCATCTTTGTTCTGGCCGGCCGGCCTTATCATATCGATCCGGAAATCAATCACGGCATCGACCAGCTGATTTCCACCTTCGACGTGGCCATCATTTCAGAGGATGTGCTCAGCGAAGGTGTGTCAAAGGTCAAGACCCATGTGCTGAATCAATGGACCTATCACGCACGGCTTTATGCGGCGGCCCGCTATTTGGCGAATCAGCCGGATATGCATCTGGTGCAGCTGGTTTCTTTCGGCTGCGGCGTGGACGCCATCACCACGGACGAGGTCAGAGATATCCTGGAGCAGGAAGGCAAAATCTATACCCAAATCAAAATCGACGAAATCACCAACCTGGGGACGGTCAAGATCCGGCTGCGCAGCCTGCTGGCAGCGATCGAGCAATCCCCCGCTGCTGTTAAGAGGACAGGAGTTGAACAAGACCATGGCAGACATTAAGAGAAATGCGTCAGGCAATGTGATTTTCACAAAAGGGATGGCGGAGGATCACACCATTCTGATTCCCATGATGGCACCGATCCATTTCACCCTGATCCGAAGCGTTTTTGCCAACAGTGGCTATAAAGTTGAGCTGCTGGAAAACCATGGTCCCAGCGTTGTGGAAGAGGGCTTGAAATATGTCCACAACGATACCTGCTATCCGGCTCTGCTGGTAATCGGACAGATGCTGGACGCCTTGAAAAGCGGCCGGTACGACTTGAAAAAGACGGCCTTGATGATCACCCAGACCGGCGGCGGCTGCCGGGCTTCGAATTATATTTTTCTGCTCCGCAAAGCCTTGAAAAAGGCCGGATACGATGACATCCCGGTGATTTCCCTGAATATGTCCGGGCTGGAGCCGGAGCAGGGCTTCAAATTCTCTCTGCCCATGCTGGCCAAAACCGTTGCCGGCCTGGTTTACGGGGATGCGTTGATGCTGCTGAACAACCAGGTGAAGCCCTACGAGCTTGTGAAGGGAACGAGCCGGCGGCTGGTGGACCACTGGACGGATAAGCTTGCCCGGCAGTTTAGCTTGAATGAAGGCTTCAGCCTCAAACAAATCCGGATCAACCTCAATGACATTGTCAGCGCCTTCGCCCAGATCGCAGTCAACCGGACCCGGAAAATCAAAGTGGGGATCGTGGGTGAGATCTATGTAAAGTATGCCAGTCTGGGCAACAACAACCTTGAGGACTTTTTGGCCGGGCAGGACTGCGAAATCATGGTTCCCGGACTCCTGGATTTCGTGCTTTACTCCGTGGATGCGGTGGTCAACCGGGTCAAGGCCTACGGAGGAAACCCGCTCAGAGCCAAAATAGCATCGGCGCTGAAGCTTTACCTTCTTCAGATGCAAGGGGCGCTGATCGATACGGTCAAGCTGTATCCCTGTTTTAATGCACCATCCAGCTTCGAGCACACCAAATCCCTTGCGGAAGGCGTGATCGGCACAGGCTGTGAAATGGGGGAAGGCTGGCTTTTGACGGCTGAAATGATGGAATGCGTCAGTCAAGGCTACGGCAATATAATCTGTACCCAGCCTTTCGGATGTCTGCCCAACCATATCTGCGGAAAGGGGATGATCCGGAAGATCCGTAGTCTGGATGCCCGGGCTAATATTGTGCCCATCGATTACGATCCCAGCGCCACCCGGGTCAACCAGGAGAACCGGATCAAGCTGATGCTTTCGGTGGCCAGGGAAAATCTGGAATCCGGCATTTCCCAGGATGTGCACTTCGGCGGCGGCACCGCAGCCGCGTCGCCCAAGTGGCGTACGGCAACGTCCTTGAGCTGAGCAGGCCGGAATGTCAGCGGCTTATAGAATATTCTACGATACGGATTGAGAAAAAGGGAGGTCTCCGCAATGAAAACAGCAAGGACCCTTGGATGGATCATCATGTGCCTGATCCTGATTCTGGGTGGATGCGACCAATCGTCTGCCGCCCTGGATAAGACCGCTGACCAGACAACGTCCGCCGCTGGAACGGCCCCAACGGAGACCACGCCGACGGGGACGGCCGAGGCCGAAACCCCGGTCCAGGAAATTCATCCTGTGCCGGAGGATGCTCCGGCGCTGCCCGGCGGCGTGCTGGTCATGATTGACAATCATAGCAAAGCCCGTCCTCAAAGCGGGCTGGACAAGGCGGATATGGTTTTCGAAATCATGGCGGAAGGCGGCATTACCCGCTATATGGCGTTGTTTTATACCCAAGCCTGTGATAAGATCGGACCGGTTCGCAGTGCCCGGTACTATTTTGTCCAGCTGGCCAAGGGCATGGACCTGCCCTATGCCCATGTGGGCGGCTCCACGGACGGCCTGTCCACCATCAGCAAGCTGGCGGTCAAAGACCTCAATGAAATGAGCAACGCCGGCTCCAGCTTCTGGCGGGACAAAAGCCGCAAAGCGCCGCATAATACCTACACCAGCACGGCAAAATTAATGGCCGGCATCGAAAAAAGGGGCTTCGGCGACACCGTGCCGGTGCTGCCGCCCTATGGGGCCGCCTTTAGCGGAGAGCCCCTGGCTGATGGCGAAGTGAAGCTTGCCTACTACAGTTCCCCATCCTATGCGTACCGGGTCACCTGGCGCTGGGAAGAGGGGCTGGGTGGCAATGGCGGCCAATACCGCCGCTATATCAATGACAAAGCCCAATCAACCTTGGACGGCGTGCCGCTGGTGGCGGACACCATCTACATTCTGGCTGCCAAAACCACATCGCGGAACACCGATCCGCTGACCTCCGCCGTGGACATCATTGGCGAAGGCGATGCCCTTTGCATTGTTGAAAACCAGATCATCCGGGGAAAATGGGTCAAGGAATCGGCCGAGAAACCCTTGCTGCTCTTAGACAGCACCGGACAGCCCATGAAGCGGAAGCTGGGCAAAACCTGGGTGCAGATCATCGATTCTTTGAATGACGTGAAATTGGGTAAATAAATCCGCCGGTATCCTGCGATCGCCGGCAAACAGAGAGGGAACCTATGACGGAAGTCTTGATTTATACCGACGGCGCCTGCAGCGGCAACCCCGGGCCGGGGGGCTGGGGCGCCCTTCTCCTGTATGGAGAGCAGCAAAAAGCCATGAGGGGCGGCGAGGCCTCCACCACCAACAACCGCATGGAATTGATGGCGGCCATCCGGGGGCTGGAGGCCTTGACCCGCCCATGCCAGGTCAAGCTTTACAGCGACAGCGCCTATCTGGTTAATGCCTTCAATCAGGGATGGCTGAAGAACTGGCAGCGCAACGGCTGGAAAACCGCAAAGAAAGAGCCGGTCATCAACCAGGATCTATGGCAGCGGCTTCTGGAGCTCTCGGAGGCCCACACCATCACCTGGATCAAAGTGAAAGGGCATAGCGACAACGAATTCAACAACATCTGCGACCGTATGGCCGTGGAGGCGGCAGCGGAATTCAAATGAAAATCTCGATAAACCCGGACACACCAAATCATCGCGACAGGGGCTGAGACGAATCAACAATGCTCAATTATTTCGGGATCGGCACGTAAGGGGCGGTTGCTGAGCGGAACCGGAGTTTATAGGAATTTTGCGGGGCCGTCTTGACAAATTCCCGCCGGGGGCGTAAAATCAACAACAATCGAACAATGAGCAAACCAATGAGTAAGAGAAGTAGCTGTAAGTCTTGATGTCCAGAGAGTCGCCGTTGCTGGGAGTGCGATGATCAAGTTGCAGTGAATGGACTTACGAGGGCAGCCCGAAAGGATCTTCCGAACAGAGGATCCCAGTAGGCGCTGACGGGGTCTCAGCCCGTTATCCGGTGAGCGCATATGTTGGTATGCGAAACGAGTGAGCGAAAGCTAATTTGGGTGGTACCGCAGGTTTGATGACCTGTCCCTTGGTAGGGACAGGTCTTTTTTTTATGGATAGGGAGGGATGCCCATGACGGAAGATGGCTGGCGAGAGCCGGTGTTGATTCATTTGGACAGGAAAACCAATCATAAATTCGAAGAAAAGAATTGGAGGAAACGGATATGAAACGTTCCAAGAAATCGATGTTCAGACAAGGTTATCTAAAAGCGGCGGTCCTGGCCATGACGACCTTTCTGGCTCTGGGGATGGCAGCCTGCGGCAGCACCGGCGGAAGCGCATCCACGACCGCTGCCGGCGGTACCGCGGCGGCTGCCCCTGAGGAAGTATTTAAAGTCGGGATCACCCAGTATGCGCCTCACCCCTCCCTGGACAACTGCCGGGAAGGCATCATCGCCGGATTGAAGGAAGCCGGCTTTGAAGAAGGCAAAAATCTGGAGCTTGACCTGACCAATGCCGATGGCAAAGGTGAAAACGCCTCGATGATCGCCCAAAACTATGCGGCTAAAAAATACGACATGATCATCGCCATCGCCACACCCTCCGCCATGGCCGCCCAGGCCGCCGCGGACGGAAAGAATATTCCCGTGGTCTTCTCCGCCGTCTCCGATCCGGTGGCCGCCAAACTGGTCGAAAGCCTGGAGGCGCCTAAACGGGGCACCACCGGCACTTCCGACGCACTTCCTTTGGAAAAACAGATGCAGATGATCCGGGCGTTCCTGCCGGAAGCCCAAAAAATCGGTATCCTTTACACCACCAATGAAGTTAATTCCCAGTCCCATCTGAAGGCCTTCCAGGAACTGGCGCCCCAATACGGCTTTGAAATCGTGGCCATGGGGGTCAATGGCCCTTCCGATATTCCTCTGGCGGTGGATTCCCTGCTGCCCCAGGTGGACTGCATCAACAACTTTACTGACAATAACGTGGTCAACAACCTGGAAACCTTGGTGAGCAAAGCCAGCGAGAAGAAGATTCCGGTCTTTGGCTCTGAAGTGGAGCAGGTCAAGAACGGCTGTGCCGCTTCTGAAAGCATCGACTATGTGGAGCTGGGACGGCAAACCGGACTGATGGCGGCGGACATTCTGAAGGGCCAGGACGTCAACACCATGGCGGTCAAGGTGATCCGCGAGAGCAAACCGGTGGCCAATCAGGCGGTCCTGGAGCTGCTGGGCATCACTCTTCCGGAAAGCTATAAATCCACGGTGGAATATACCGAAAAATAGGTTATAATGCTTATAAGGCACGCAAAGACTTTCGTCGAAGAACCGGCGAAAGTCTTTGCTGAGTTTTCAGCATGGGATGAGATGAGGTGTCCGATGGACGTTTTTCTGGAAATCACCAAAGGGATCCTGGAGCAGGGATTCATATACAGCATCATGGCCATGGGGGTCTATGTCAGTTACCAGATCCTGGCCTTCCCCGACTTGTCGGTGGACGGGACGTTTCCTTTCGGGGCTGCCATTGCGGCGATGCTGCTGCTGAATGGCACGGATCCCTGGCTGGCCTGCCTGATGGCGGCCATCGGCGGCGCGGGCGCCGGTCTGGTGACGGGTCTGCTGCATGTGCGGCTGAAGATCACAGATCTGCTGTCAGGAATCCTGACCATGACGGCCCTCTGGTCCGTCAATCTGGCGATAGCCAAAACCTCTCTCTTGTCCACCTTCGGCACCGATACCATCTTCAACAGCGGCATCATCAAGCTGCTCCCGGAATCCCTGGCGCCCTGGTATGTCCTGATCGTGGTCTTTTTATTGGCGATGCTGATGAAGCTTCTTTTGGACTGGTACCTGCGCACCAAATCCGGGATGCTGCTCCGGGCCGTCGGAGACAATGCCCAGCTGGTCACTTCGCTGGCAAAAAACGCCGGGACGGTCAAGATCCTGGGACTGGTCATCGGCAACGGCTATACGGCCTTTGCCGGCGCGGTGCTTTGCCAGCAGCAGAAATTTTTTGACGTCAACATGGGCACCGGCATGATGGTCATGGGCTTGGCTTCCGTCATCATCGGCATGACCTTGTTCCGCAAAATGACCTTGATGAAAACCACCACCATGGTGGTGCTGGGTTCCATATTTTATAAGGCCTGCCTCTCCCTGGCCCTGAACCTGGGCTTCAATCCAAATTACCTTAAACTGATCATGACCGTGATTTTTACGGTAGCCCTGGTGGCCAACAACCTATCCAAGAAAAAAGAAGGGGGGGTTGCCGGTCATGGCGATGCTTCAGCTGCAAGATATTGATATGGTCTTCAATCCCGGTACGGTAAACGAAGCCGCGATCTTCCGCGGCTTCAATCTGGGTATTGAGCAAGGGCAATTCGTTTCCGTGGTGGGAAGCAATGGCTCCGGCAAAACCACCATGCTGAACCTGATCTGCGGCAGCATGATGCCCAGC
>CALMWJ010000044.1 GCA_937873525.1 uncultured Peptococcaceae bacterium
GGCTCGTGAAGGACCTGAAGTCGCACTCCGAGACCAGATCCAGCAGCCACTGCCCGAACCGCGACCGGAAGGGTCTCCCTTTCGGCCGCTCCCTTCCGTCTCTTCGATATAATGATGATATCCTTCACTGCCCGATTCTCCGTAAAAATCAAAACGCATCCATTCCATAGCGCCAGGCCTCCCATTGTCAATTCCTTCTGATTCTATCCTAACACTTTTACAGTACCATTGATCTGCCAATGGATGCCTTCAAAGACTTGGACAAAATCGATTTCCCTGTTGGCGATTGGCCGTCCCGATTGTAATATAGAGAGGTCAGAGTATTTTTTTCACTGTCATAGTGCCCAATGAACAAATTAAGCATCCCAGCGACAAGGAGGTTGCCCATGAAATACAATTTCGATGAAATCATCGACCGCCGAAACTCCAACTCCCTGAAATTCGACTTCGCCGTTGAACACGGCATGCCCGCAGACGTTCTGCCGCTCTGGGTTGCAGACATGGATTTCCGCGTGGCCCCCTGCATCACCGGCGCCCTGGAGGCTTCCGTCCGCCACGGCATCTATGGCTATTCCGAGCCCCAGCCACCCTATTTCGACGCCCTCGAAGGCTGGTTTCTCCGCCGGTTCGGCTGGAAACCCCAACCGGATTGGCTCGTCAAAACTCCGGGGGTGGTCTATGCCGTTGCCGCCGCCATCCGTTCCCTGACCCAGCCGGGGGATCCCGTCCTGATCCAGCAACCGGTCTACTATCCTTTCGCCCAGACCATTTTGGCCAATGGCCGCCGCCCGGTCAACAATGCCCTCGTTTTGGAAAACGGCGTCTATAAAATCGATTTTGCGGATTTCGAAGCAAAAATCATCGAGCATGGGATCCGTCTCTTCATTTTGTGCAGCCCCCACAACCCTGCAGGCCGGGTCTGGCGCCGTGAAGAGCTTGAAACCCTCGGCGACATCTGCCTGAAGCACCAGGTAACCATCGTTTCCGATGAAATCCATGGGGACTTTGTCTATCCCGGGTATCGGCATCTGGTTTTTCCAAGCGTCAAGCCGGCTTATCTGGAAAACACGATCCTCTGCACCTCCCCCAGCAAAACCTTTAATATCGCCGGGCTGCAGATTTCAAATATCTTCATTGCCAACGAGGCCATCCGCAAAGCGTTCGCCAAAGAGATCCTTCGAACAGGCTATAGCGAGCTGAACACTCTGGGTCTTGTAGCGTGTCAGGCAGCCTATGAGGGTGGCGAGGACTGGCTGGAGCAACTCCTCTCCTATCTCGGAGAAAACCTTGCTTTCCTGCGTCGTTTCCTGAAGGAAAAGCTGCCCCAGATCACCCTGGTGGAGCCCCAAGGGACCTACCTGGCCTGGCTGGATTGCCGGGGACTTGGCCTAACGGCTGAAGCGCTGGATGACCTAGTGATCCATCAAGCCAAACTCTGGCTGGACAGCGGCATCATCTTTGGCCCCGATGGCGCCGGTTTCCAACGCGTCAACATCGCCTGCCCCCGTTCGGTCCTGGAAAAAGCCCTGCTTCAGCTGGCGGCCGCCGTTGAACAATGTATACAAAAATAATCCCGGGCTTTGGATTGACAGCCCGGGCAACGCTTCTTTATGATGGAACATATCTGTTCCCAATCCAAACAAGAAATCGAAGGTGTCGCCCATGTACCGATTGATCAATGTGACCGGCGGCGTCGGCGGAGACTGCCATCTGCTCATCGGCAAAGCAAAGACAGCCATCGTCGACACCGGTATGGCCTATTGCGCCGCCACCGTCATCGACAACATTCAAAAAGCCCTTGCGGAGTATATGCCGGACCATCCTCAGCTGGACTATGTCTTTCTTACCCATTCCCATTACGACCATTTGGGCGCTTTACCCTATATCCTGGAAGCCTGGCCCGAGGCCAAGGTCTGTGCCGCAGCCCACGCCCAAAAGGTGCTGCGTCGGCCCAACGCCTTGAAAACGATCCGCAGGCTCAGCGAAGGCGCCTGCATCGTATTCAGCGACGGTCATTTGCCTCCCTATGATGACCATGCGATGCATGTGGACATCTGTATGAAGGATCAGGACATCATCGATCTGGGGGACTGCCCGGTGATGGCCCTGGAAACACCGGGCCACACCCAGTGCTCTCTCACTTTTTACGTTGACCATGATCTGATTTTCGGCAGCGAGTCCACCGGCTACACCAGCAAATGCGGCCGGGTCAACACCACCTATGTCAACAGCTACAAGCAAGCGGTGGCCTCCATCGAAAAATGCAGAGCTTTAGGGGCAGCCAAAATCGTTTCACCCCATTACGGGCTGCTGAGCGATGAGGAAGCCGCGGTGTACTGGCAAAAATGCCTGGAAGCCACCGAGCACCATAAGAATTTTATCCTGGAAAAGGCCAGGTCCGGATGCAGCGAAGAAGAGATCCTTGAGGCCTGTTTCCATGAGTTTTATGATGAAATCTGCAAATTTGAGCAGCCGTACCGTGCCTGGAAGGCCAATACCCTGGCGGCCATCCGGACGGTGCTGGAGGAATTCGGCATAACGGCCGACAAATCGCAGACAGCCAGTCCTCATCGGTAAAGCTCTGCGCCCGTCTCCCGCAGTTTTTCTTCCCAGATCATTTTCAGGATATCCAATTCATCCTTGTAATCCGTCTTGCTTTCGTCCTTGTCATATTCAAGTTCCTGCAAGACTTCAATCACAAAGGCCTCAGCGCCCTGTTCAATATAGTCCTTCTGAAGGGCTCTGTTGGGCAGGGCGCCGTTTTTTAGCTGAAAGGCCACGCTATTCATCTTGCCTTTCAAATTGGGCGTCGTCATCAGAAAATATTTTTTACAATCCAAGGTCCGCACGGCGAACAGTCCCATGGGCGGCCGCATGGCTTTGTATTGTTCCCTGAGCTCTTTTTTCCGGTCTGTCATCGGGCATCCCTTCCTTTATTCCATGCCTGCAAGGCATCATATTAGTAACCCATTTCTTTCAGGATCCTGCTTAAGGTGCGCAGCCGCTCCGCCAGGAGCTCGTCATCGTCGCTAAGGGCCTGCCGGAACAGCTTCAGATCCTCGACGATTTTTTCGTTGTCCGTGCAAACCGCCACCGTCATGGCATCTCCCTGGAGTCCAATGCGGTCAATGACCGGATTGCCCGGATCATAGAGTTCCGGCAAACGATAGGCTTCCTGAAAATACTGTTTAGCCCGGCAAACCAGAATCGCCAGGTCAAGAACTCTGTGCAGCGGCAGCTCCTCCGATTGCCGGGACCACTTCTCCCCGGTGTAGCGCCAAACCTTGGCTGAAATATCCACCTTGCCCCGGTCGTTCCATTGGGCGAGACCGAGTGAAAGCCCCTGGGCATCGGTTTTGTAAGCATAGCGGCCGTCCACATGACCATAGTTTTCCGAAACCAGAACCGGTTTGTGCTTTAAGTTGGTTGGGATCTTCAT
>CALMWJ010000045.1 GCA_937873525.1 uncultured Peptococcaceae bacterium
TCGTCTTTAAGGTAGCGCTCCGCATACAATGCGACAGTCCGGCAAATCTTATTTTACCGCACCAGGACAGCCTCCATGCAAAAGACTTCCTTCGGCACTGACACCTTTCTCCGAAACCATGGCCTTGCACTGCCTTGGCAGCTCCGGTTACTGATTGTCGAGTGCACCTCAACCTTATGATTCTATGATGTTCTCGTGTTTGAATAAGTATGAAGCTATTATATAATGTTCCAAATTTTCTGTCAACGACTTTTTTCTAAAATATTCGCATGTTTATTGATATATTTTTTTGATGTTTTGCGCGGCCTTTGCCTTTCTCCCGGCTTTCCGTTCTTAAAGCAAATGCGCTCTGAGTTCTGCGGAGCCTCCCAGTGCAAGGTCGCAAGGCGGTACGTCGAAGACCGTTCTGCATCCGATTTCGCCGCGGCCTCCCATGCGGTAAGCCGCCCGGGCGCAGGCCACAAGCACACTGGCCGTGAATTCAGGATTGGAATCCAGCTTCAGGCTATATTCGATCGTGTGTTTGTTTTCGCCATGCCATCCGGTGCTTCCGCTTCGAATCACGAATCCCCCGTGGGGAAGACCGCCATGCTTTTGAAGCAGTTCTTCCTGGGTAATAAAATGAACGATGGTGTCATAATCCGCAAAATAATTCGGCATGGTCTTGATGGCTTGCTCAATGGCCTGTTGGTCGGCGCCCTCTTCCGCAACCACAAAGCATTCCCGGATGTGTTTTTCCCGGGTCGTCAGGTCAGGATTCTTGCCGGACCGGACCAATTCCAAGGCTTCCTGTTTCGGGATCGTGTATTGTCTGGCATCCAGCACCCCGGGGATGCGGCGAATCGCGTCCGAATGGCCCTGGCTTACGCCTTTCCCCCAGAAGGTATATCCCTTCCCCGCAGGCAGAATGGCCAGGGCGTATAATCGGGCCAGCGAAAACATGCCAGGGTCCCACCCGCCTGAAATAATGGATAGTTTGCTGCCTTTGCGGGCCGCTTGATCCACTTTCTCAAAGTGCTCGTTGATTTTTGCGTGGGTGTCATAGCTGTCCACCATATGGAAATGCTCCGCCAGCTCAGGGGACGTGACCGGAAGGTCTGTGGCGCTGCCGCCGCAATTAATGATCACGTCAATGGCGTCTTTCATGGGGATCGCCTCCGCCAGCGAATACAGCGGAACGTTTTTCGAATGGAGACGCACCTCCTTTAAGTCTCGGCGTGTGAACACCGCGGCCAGTTCCATATCCGGATTCAGGGTTAGGCAGGCCTCGACGCCTTTGCCCAGATTGCCGTATCCTACGATCCCGATTTTCATTTCCCATCTTCCTTTCTTTTGTGCGCGTTGGGACTTCTTCTGTTTCCTCGATTTGCCCGCATATACAAAAAGCAACTGACCGGCATCCGGACCAGCTGCTCGTACGGCGCACCGGTTGGTATCACATCCATTAAAGATCCAAAGAACAAAATGATTGTATAATATTTTTAATATTCTGTCAATATCTCCGCGGATGTCCCTCCGGGGTCTGTCGTCCTAATGAAGGGCCGGCGCGATCAATCGGTAAAACCCGCCTCCCGCATAAGCCCCTGCTTCACAAAGCGCGCCATGCCTGTTTTCATGTTCCTGAAATTGAGTTTTTGGTAAAAGGGCTCTTTACCCGGAGACGCAAACAAAATAACATTGCAGTGGGGAAGCCTTCCAACAATGCTTTCCATAATGGCCCGTCCAACGCCCTTTCCCTGGTATTCCGGCAGGACGGCAATATCGTAAACCGCAGCTTCATAGGCGCCGTCTGAAATCGCACGGCCAAAGCCGATCATTCGCTCCCCATCGAATGCGAAAACAACGCATGCGCTGTTTTGAAACGCCTTTTGGTGGACCGATCCATCAAAATAGCCCATCCTCACCTGCTTCAGCGTTGAGGAGACGAGATCCCAGTTGATGTTGTCACAGGTCAATTTTAAAGAAAGCTCCATGCGAATTCCCCTTTCCTGTCGCATATTATTTTAACAGGCCTTTTGCCTTTTCCTCATCCAAGATCCCATGACATCCGATCCGCCGCATCCTCCAGAGAGGCATATCCGTACATCTGGACCATATTTCGGTAAATCGCTTCAGTACCATTGATCCCTTGCGCCACAAGCTTTTCGCAGTCACCCAGGTAGAGGGTCAGCGTTTCCTCTGAATAATTGGCCAGCTCTCCTCGGGCATAGGTTTCGAAGGAGGTTTTTGCAGGTGAATCCTGTTTTGAATAGAGGGGCCGGCCTCGGCGGTCCAGAAAGGGATACTGTTCTCGAATGCCGCCCTCCCATTTCATCAGGATCGTGGTCAATTTTCCTGCCAGCTCCTTTTTCGCATCGCTGACCGCAGGCAGGCATTCCTTGATGCGTTCATACGCTTCCGGAAAGGTGCGCTCCATCATGCGTCCGTATTTTACCGCCATGAGATTCGTTCCGGACGCCCTGGCGGTTTCCAGGTCCTGCAGATAGCTGTTCAGCAGCGCCTCAGACCAGGTTTTCAGATGGCTTAGCCGCATGATGCGGAAGGTATCGGTCTCGTCTGGGGACAAGGGCTTTCCGTTGGATTCATGGACATGGTCAAACATCTCGAACTCAATCGCATAGACCGTTTCGATGAGTATTTCTTTCTGCATGATGTGCCTCTTTTTTCATTCATTATTCTGAGCGTTTCCCGGATCTTGACGCAAGGAATCCATCCGCTGAAAAAGCTGTTTCGCCTCAGGTCCACCCTTGTCCGCCGCGGCTCCGATCAGCTTTTCCGCCCTTAGGAACACCGCCATCGCCAGGTCGCCATTCCCCATTTGCCGATAGGTCTCCCCTTTGTTCACAAGCAGTCCAAAATACTCAGATCCTGCGGCCGTCCCCGTTTTTCGGACTTCTTCCTCCGCCCGTCCAAAGAATTCAATGGCTTTTGAATGCCTTCCGTTGTCCCGGCAAAGGCACCCCAGCGCATTGTATATGGTCACAAGGCCGAGCGTCCTTTCTTCCAGGCGCTTAGCGCTCTGATCGAGCCCGTCCAACCGGCTGTCCCCTTCCACGGTGCCGTAAAAGCATCCGCAGGGGCTTCCCGGCTCTCCTGCCAACACAATGCCGGCCAACTGCTCAGCCTGGTCAAGCAGAAAGGCCTCCGTTCGTCCCGGTTCGTTACTCGCCTGAAGGGCCTGCAGTCTGGCATAGAAACGTTTTTCATCAAAGAGCATGATCCACCCGCTTTCTTATCGATCTTGATTTTCCTGAAGCCTTCCCCCGCGGCTATCCCATGATTTTTTTCAATTTGAGCAGGTTTTCCCCGGCTTTGACGGTCTCCGGATGGGACGGGCCAAATTTCCGTTTGCATATCTCATAGGCCGCGGTATACGCCTTGTTGGAACTGAATAGATCGCCTGTCTCAAAATAGACGGAACCCAGGTTGTTCAGAGCCGCCGCATACAAAGTATGCTCTTTGCCCACAATGGCCCGGTAAATATTCAAGGCTCCATTCAAAAGCTTTTCCGCTTCCTTGTATTTTTCCATTTTCATAAAAGCCGCCGCCAGATTGCTGATGCTGGTGGCATAGCCCACCTGGGATTCCGGGTCCTCTTTCTTCCTCAAAATCTCGGCGGCTTCCAGATGAAGTGAAGCTGCTTTTTCATAGAAGGCCATGTCCTGGTATAGAAGGGCCAGGTTGTTCAGACTGCTCGTGTATAAGTAATGGCCCTCCGAAAGGGTTGCTTTGTAGATTTTGGCCGCCTTTAAAAAATATTTTTCTGATTTACCATACTCATGGGAAAGCCGGTAAAGCCCCGCCAGATTGTTTAAACTGGTGGCATAGTCAGGGTCTTTATCTCCGCCTGCTGATTTTTGGATCTCGATTGCCTCCAGGAAAGCCGCCTCTGCCTCCGGAAGCTTCCGGATGTGCCGGTAGTATCCGCCTTGTTCGTTCAGGATGGCAGCGCGTCTCAGGTCCTCAGGGCCATATTCCGCCAGAGCATCATGAACAATGGCCCGAAGCGTACTTTCCAGCTCCCCCGGGGTGCATCGCAGGTAGGCGTTATCGATTTTTCTTAAATAGAAATTTAGTTCGGTTTCCATTGTTCCATCTCCCCTCTTAATTTCATCGTTCTTCCCTTGTCCGTACGACATGCTCCGTATAACAAAACTGCCAGTGGCCTATGAGCACCTGGCAGTTTTCGATCCGTCCGGAACCGCGGCACGGTTATCTCAAGTCTGAATAAATCATTTATAATTCCTTACGCCAAAGCTGCTGCGGTGCTTTCTAAAGACTGTTGTCCAGAAACATTTTTACTTTTTCTGATTTGTTTTTTAAGAAATTGACATCCCTGACATAATATTTCCCGTCCGGTTCCCGGGACACGATGCCTAAATCCAAAAAATTGTTGAGAATGTTGTAAAAATTCCTTCTGCTGATGTTCAGCTGTTCGCATATATCATAGACGCTCTTAAATATGAATTCATTTCGTTTGGAATTTTCCAGAATATAATAAGCCACGATCTCGCACTGGTTAAATAAATTGCTCATCAGCATTTTCTTATACATGATATAAATGCGGCTGCTTGTTTTATAATAGAAAACCGTTGCGAATTCCGGATTTTTCATCAGTGAATCCATCAGTTCGTGTTTCAGACACAGCAGTTTGAGATTGGTCATGGCCAGAGAATTGCAATAGAAATTGGATTTCCGGATATAACTGATCTGTCCGGCAAATTCATTATCGGATATATAATCGACCAGGATTTTCTTCCCCATGTCGGATATGCTTTCGACCTTGACCTCCCCCTCGAGAATATAGTAGATCTGGCAGTCCCGGTCTTCCGCATTGGAAAAGCAAGTCCCTTTGGCAACATTCATGATCGGTATACTATGAATCTGATCTTTGATATAAGGAAATATATGAGCCTGCTGCAGTTCCATCTTTTATATTCACCTCATATTGAAAA
>CALMWJ010000046.1 GCA_937873525.1 uncultured Peptococcaceae bacterium
GCCCCAAGGGCTTTGCGGATGCCGATCTCCCGGGTGCGTTCCGTCACCGACACCAACATGATGTTCATGATGCCGATGCCGCCCACCAGAAGGGATATGGCGGCGATGGCCCCCACCGCCAGGGACATGCCCTGCATGATGTTGTCCGCCATGCTCATCTCTTCCTGGGCTGAATTGTAGGAGATCTGATCCGCTGTCCGGTTCTTCATACGGCTGACCAGACCCACGATCTGATTTTTGAAGAGCTCCGGATCGATGTCGTCGGCGATATAGAAATTCAGGGCAAAGAAATAATCCCCAGGATGGACCAGACTGGTGTAAGGCACATAGGCCGTTGGCATGGAGCCCATAAAAAGAGCGTCCAGCGGCGTCGCTTCTTTTTCATAAACCCCCACCACCATCAGGTCCTCCGGCTCTCCGGCCACTTCCGCACGGATCGTTTCTCCGGCGGCTTCCGCCTTGCCAAAGAGTTCAACGGCCGTCTCCTTCTTCAGCACCACATAGTTCCGACCGGCCGCCAAGTCGCTTTCATTGATCATCCGGCCATCCACCAAATCCACCGGCTGGACCTCGGAATAATTGCCTGGCACGCCCTCCAGGGTAACCTGCAGGGTCTTGCGGCCCCGGGTGAGCTCAGCGTCTTCACTGCTGCCGGGATCCATGGCCACGATTTCCCTGGAAAACGCCTCCCGGACCTTCTCCATCTCATCCAGCGTGAAAAGGTCGCTTTCCCTGCGATCCTCCACAAAGCTGACATACATCATGGCCCGGTTGACGCCAATGCTTTCAAACTGGTCCGCAATGACGCCCCGCATGCTGTCCCCGATGGATACAATGGAGATCACCGCGCTGATGCCGATGATGATGCCCAGCATGGTCAGAAAAGAACGCATTTTATTGATGCGGATCGCCAGGATCGCCATCTTCACGTTTTCAAAGAACAGCATGCTTGCCACCGCCTGTCTCGTCGCTGACCGTCATCCCGTCCCGGAATCGGATCACCCGCCGGGCAAAGGCCGCAATCTCATTTTCATGGGTCACCAGGATCACCGTGACCCCTTCACTATTCAGTGCCTTAAACAGCTCCATGATTTCCAGGGAAGAGACACTGTCCAGATTCCCGGTAGGCTCGTCCGCCAGGAGAATGGGCGGATCATTGGCCAAAGCCCTGGCAATGGCCACCCTTTGCTTCTGCCCGCCGGACAATTCATTGGGCATGTGTTCCATTCGGTCGCCAAGGTCCACTTTGCGCAGCAGCTCCATCGCCCTGCGATGCCTTTCATGAAAAGGCATCCGGGCATAGGTCATGGGCAGCTCCACATTTTTCAGGGCCGAGGTCCTGGGGATCAAATTGAAGGACTGGAAGACGAACCCGATCTTCTTGTTGCGGATCAGGGAGAGCTCATCGGCGCTGCGCTCGCCGATGTCAAGGCCTTCCAAATAATACTTGCCGGAGGTGGGGCGGTCCAGACAGCCGATGATGTTCATCAGCGTGGACTTGCCAGAGCCGGACTGGCCCATGATGGCCACGAACTCGCCCTGTTCGATGGTCAGGTTCACGTCCCGCAGCGCCGTCACCTGGATGGCGCCGGTGTCGTAGATTTTTTCCATATGCTCAAACCGGATCAGTTCCCTGGCCTGGATCTGCCCAGTCAGGCCGATCGCTTCCGGACGCTCATTCATGGGTTTCATCCACCTTCACCCCGGCTTTCAGGTCAGCGGCAGGACTGACCACGATCCGGTCCCCTTCCTGAAGCCCTTCTCCCTCAATGGCCGCTTCAAGATCGTTTTCCACGCCGATGGTGACAGGAACCACCTGAAGCGTTTGGTCCGCGGCGACTTTGAAGATTTGTGTCTGTGCTTCTTCATTTTCGGCAATGGCCTCGATGGGGATGACCCATACATCCTTGGCGCTGTCCACCGTGATCCTGGCTTTTGCCGTGATCCCTGCAATCAGCTGATCACTGGCTTCCGTGATATGGATCTGGATGGGAATGACCCGCTCCGCACTGCCAAGGGCTTTGGGCTCACCGGTGGGTGACACCCTGGCCACAACGCCCTGGACTTCGGCCCCCTTCAGGATATCCGCCGTCACAGTGACCGGCTGTTCCAGTCTGATCTTGGCAATATCGTATTCACTGACCAGCACCTTCATTTGCAGCTGATCCAGATTTTCAATGACAAACATGGGCTTGGACTCGTCCGTGTCATCGGCAAACCGGCCTACCTTGATGTTGACCCGGGTCACGGTTCCATCGATAGGGCTTGTGATCTGGGACTCCTCAAAATCCTTTTGGGCTTGTTCCAGGGACTTGCGGTTGATTTCCAGCTGCTTGGACTCTGATGCGGAAGCCACCACCCGGCCGCCGCTGACGCTGAAGCTGTCCGCCGCCCTCTGAAGATCCTCCACATTGTTTTTCGCCGTTTCCAGACTCTCCTCCGATTCGGCGCCGATGGCCTGCAGCGCCTTCATCCGTTCATATTGGCGTTGAGCCGCGGCCAGGTTCTGCAAGGTCTTTTCATACTCCCGCTGCCGCTGCTGCAGCTGCTCCTTCATCTGAAAGACGGACATATCATAGGCATCCCGGGCTTTGTCCATTTGCAAAGCCAAGGCCTCGCTGTCCAGCACCGCCAGCACTTGGCCCTTGCGGACCCGGTCGCCCTCCGCCACCTTCAGCTCCAGCACTTCGTAATGAAGACGGGATACCACCTCGACGCTTTCGCTGCCTTCCAAGGGCGCCTTCAGCGAAAGGACATCTTCGATGTCCTTCTTGACCAGCGGTATGGTGGTGACCTTTATGCCCGCATCCCCTTGGCCGCCCAGCGCCCATTGGGCGGCTGCCCCAAGGGCTGCCAGCAGGAGGATCAACAGCAGCTTCTTTTTCCAAGACATGCGCTTCAAGGCCGTCCAGAGCTTCAAACCGCGCTTTTCAGGCTTTTGCCCGTCCACGGCCGGCACCGCCGATTCCGTTCCATGCATGGATTGCAGTTCTTCTCCCATGTCCCAATCTCCCCCATATCCCGCCTGATTGGCGCGTTAAGATAATATTTTCACAAATTTTATTATACATGATGTTTTATCTTGTGGTTATCCATCTTCTTATAATATTATTAGAATTTGATTAAAATGCATAAAAATTCCTGCTCGACCAGCCGCCCTCAGGCCTTATCTTTTAAGAAAAGGGAGACCGCAAGCCTTCCGCAGTCTCCCGATGGGGATCTCGTTCCTCCGGCAGTTATCAATCGATCTGCCTGAAGCCTATTGTATTTCCTTGAGTATCAGCATAGCCTCGTCCCACATCAGCTTGGCAAGGCCGGCAATCGGTACGGCCGCGAACATCCCCACCGTCCCCCATAATTGATTGCAGATCAGCAAAGCCGCAATGATCACCACCGGATGCATGCCGCTGGACTTGGCTTGAAGACGCGGGGTAATGAGGTTGCCCTCCAGCTGCTGGATAACCAGAACCACGATTCCGGTGATGACCGCCTGGTTGACGCCGCCGGTCAGCAAAGCCACCAAAGCCGCCAGGACGCCCGCAGCCATCGAACCGAAATAAGGGATCAGATTGAGGATCCCCCCCAAAACCCCCAGCAGGAACGCATACCGGATGCCGATGATCATGAAGGCGGCGACGGAAACCACGCCAATGATCAAGGCAATCAGCAGCTGGGTTTTCACGTAGGTCCAGATCACCCGGTCCGTGCCAGCCAGCAGATTGCAGCCGGACTTGCGAAAGCGCTCCGGCAGCCGGTCGAGGACATAGGCAGCCATCCGCGGGCCCGAGGAAAGAAAATAGCATAGCAGAACGCCAATGATCAAGCCGTCCACCAGCTTGAAAATGTTGCTGAACACCGCCGTAACCATGCTGAGGAGGAACGCCGCCGCCAAATCGTACAGCTGGGTAAAGGCGGAATCCATCTTGCCCAACAGCGCTTCCGGCAGGCCCAGCCCAGCCAAATACTGCTGCAGCTGTTCAATCAGCGCCTCAAAATTCGTGCTGTAGGCGGGAAACTCCCGGGCAAAAGCCGTTGCCTGGCTGACCAAGGGCGGCAGAATGAGGCTGACCAGCAGGACCAGCAGCGCCACGATCAGCACCATCAGCAGGGCGATGGCCAGCTGCTTTTTGATTTTCATTTTCTTTTGGAGGTAAAGCACCGCCGGGTGTAAAAGATAGGCAATCACCATAGCCGCCAATACCGGCGTCAGCGCCGGGGCCGCTTTGACCGCGATCCAGCCGACCAGGAGTCCGAAAAGGGTCACTGCCCATAGCTTTGTATTTGACATAAAGTCTGCCATCCTCCTTGCTGCTCCGCGGCCGCACGGCCGTCGGGGCTCATTCGCTGTTTAGCGCCGGCCCAATTTTACGGGTAAGGGTTCCGGGTAAATCTCTCGCCCCGAGGCATCCACATAACCCTTGTGCCCCGCGTCAGAGAACGCGGCATACCCGGCGCGAAAAGGCTGCGCCTGCCGGTACTTCGGCGGAACCAGCCACGTTCCGTCCAGCCGAAGGTATCCCCATCGGCCGTCCTGGCAGACGGCGGCTGCCCCTTCCGAAAAGGAACCGGCCGCCTCAAAAACCGGCGGGGTCCGCCAAGCAAATTCCCGGTCCACATAGCCCCAAAGTCCGTCCACACAGACGGCGCTGCGCCCTTGCCGGAAGGACAGGGCTTCCTCATACCGATAATCCCGGACCAATCGGCCCTCGCGGTCGGTAAAGCCGGCCTTGCCGCCGGAAAACACCACGGCATAGCCTTCAAAAAAACTTAGTTCAGGTTCCGAAAAAGTGCCCCGCATGGCCTCATCGGGGAAAACCGGATCCGTCAGCACATGGCCCTCTTCGTCCAGGATCCCCCAGCGGCCGTCTTTTTTGTAGAAAGCCCGGTTTTCCCGAAATCCCCACATCTGTTCATAATGGCAGGGAATGATCTCCCGGCCCGCCTCGTCCAAGGCC
>CALMWJ010000047.1 GCA_937873525.1 uncultured Peptococcaceae bacterium
GGCCATATCGGTTTCCGGGGAGGGGCTTTTTTTGAAATAATCCTCTCCGGCGGGCTGTGCGATCACTGCGTCCGCCCGTTGGCTGACCCCGGAGGTGTTCAGGAAGGCTCTGGAGAGATCCACGATGGATTTTCCCCGCCAGGTCATGCGCATCCGCCCATGATCCGCCACCCGGGCCACCACCGTGGCTTCCAGGTTTTCTGCATCCGCCAGGGCCAGCACCGCCTCCAGGTCTTTTTCGTCGATGACCACCGCCATCCGCTCCTGGGATTCGGAAATGGCCAGCTCGGTGCCATCCAGACCCTCGTATTTTTTAGGTACCGCATCCAAGTCGATGTCCAGGCTGTCCGCCAGCTCGCCAATGGCCACGCTGACGCCGCCGGCGCCAAAGTCGTTGCACCGTTTCACCCTTCTGGTAAAATCCGGGTTGCGGTAGAGGCGCTGCAGCTTCCGTTCGGTGGGCGCATTGCCCTTTTGGACCTCGGCGCCGGAGGTTTCGATGCTTTGCTCATCGTGGGATTTGCTGGAACCGGTGGCACCGCCGCAGCCGTCCCGACCAGTCCGTCCGCCCAGCAACAGGATGATGTCCCCCGGGGCCGGGGTTTCCCGAACCACATGGCTTTCAGGGGCCGCCCCCACCACCGCGCCGATTTCCATCCGTTTGGCTGTGTAGCCTGGATGATAGACCTCATCCACCAGGCCGGTGGCCAATCCGATCTGATTGCCGTAGCTGCTGTAGCCGTGGGCTGCTTCCCGGGTGATGGTCCGCTGGGGCAGCTTGCCGGGAAGCGTATCCTCGATCCGTTCCAGAGGATTGCCGCAGCCGGTTACCCGCATGGCCTGGTACACATAGGACCGGCCGGAGAGGGGATCCCGGATGGCACCGCCGATGCAGGTGGCCGCGCCGCCGAAGGGCTCGATTTCCGTGGGATGGTTATGGGTTTCATTTTTAAACATGACCAGGTAAGGCACCTTGGTGGTTTCAGAAGCTTCTCCGGAGCGCTCCCCTGAGGGCAGGATCTCCGCTTCCACCTTGATGCTGCAGGCATTGATCTCCTCGGAGACGTCCAGGTCCTCCAGCTTACCGGCCTGCCGGAGCGCCTTGGTGTTGATGGTGGCCATATCCATGAGGCACAGGGGCTTTTCGCCGCCGTGGACCTGTTTGCGCAAGGCCATGTAAGCTGCCAAGGCGTTCTTGAAAACGGCTCCGTAGGGGCCCTCTTCGATACCGATCTCTTCAATGATGGTCTGAAAGGTGGTGTGACGGCAATGGTCCGACCAATACGTATCGATCACACGGATCTCGGTCAGACTGGGTTCCCGTTTCTCGCTCTGGAAATAGGTCTGACAAAAGGCCAGGTCTTCCAGGCTCATGGATAGGCCCAGCTGCCGATGGCAATCCCTCAATCCCGCTTCGTCCAATGCACAGAAGCCTTTCAGCACCGCCACATCTGCCGGCTGGGGGTCCTTCTGTTCCAAAGTGGACGGTTTATCCCAGGCAGCCTCCCGGGAATCCACGGGATTGATGCAATATTTCTTGAAGGCTTCCATGTCACCTTGGGTAAGCTTTCCTTTTAGTAAATAAATGTTGGCGGTCCGGATCAGGGGTCTTTCTTTCTGGGTCAGCAGCTGGATACACTGGGCAGCGCTGTCCGCCCTCTGATCGTATTGGCCTGGCAAATACTCAATGGCCACTGCCCGCTCCCCTGCTTCCATCGGCAGGGTTTCCGGATAGACATGGTCGACGGCCGCTTCCCCAAAGACCTGCCGGCAGGCTGTCTCGAACTCCTCAGGACTCATGCCCTCCGCATCATAGCGAACCGCCTTCCTCAAGCCTTCCAGTCTCTGCATGCCCAGGTTTTCCCGGAGATCCGCCAGCAGGCGGGCCGCTTCGATGTCCGCGCCGGGCTTTTTCTCCACAAAAACGCGCATAACTCCATATTTCATCTGCAATCGTTCCTTCCTTAGCGATGGTTGCATCCTGGTTTTCGATCGGATTCATCTTATTATTATAACACCGGCAGGGGGGTTTCTAAAAGCTTTCCTTGATATTTCGCGGCAGCCCGGGAGGTTGCTTGCCATTAAAGGGGGGTTCTTTACAAAATCTTTACATTGTCTTGACGGCGGTTTTACATCCCTCCGGTATCCTTGCAATTGAAGACATGATGCAAATGATAAACAAGGAGATGCGATCCATGAAATCACTGAAAAGCCCACAGGAATTTGGCATGAAGCTCAAACGCCTGGCTGCGATGGGCCTGGCCGGTCTTATGTTGCTGAGCGCTGCGGCCTGCAGCAACACCGCCCCCGGCGATAAAGCCGCCATGACCCAAACCTCGCCGGCGCAGCAAACCTCTGCCGCAGCCAAAACGGTGATCCAGGTCAACGGCTCCACTTCGGTGGAAAAGCTCATGACCATGCTCTCGAACCAATATACCGCCAAAAATCCCAACGTCAGCCTGCAGATCCAGGCACCGGGCTCCTCCGCCGGCATCAAATCCGTCAACGACGGCAGCGCCCAAATCGGTATGAGTTCCCGTGAACTGAAGGGAGACGAGCTGACCTGGGGCCTCAACGCCACGCCGATTGCCTATGATGGCATTGCTGTGGTGGTCCATCCTGCCAATCCCGTCAGCAATCTGACCATGGAACAGGTCCATCAGATCTTTTCCGGAGAAATTACCAATTGGAAGGAAGTCGGCGGACCCGACAAGGAGATCCTTCTGGTGATCCGGGAAGCAGGCTCCGGCACCCGGGACGCTTTTGAAGAAATCGTCAAACTGTTCGAAGAAAAGGATGGCAAAAAGGTCGCCACGGTGGCCGAGGATAAAGCCATCATCGCCGACAGCACCAATGCCATCACCCAAAATGTGGCCGGCAAAGAAAACGCCATCGGCTATGTCTCCCTGGGCAGCCTGAACACCGGCACCACCCGGGCCCTGCAGCTCAACGGCGTGGATTGTACCGCTGAAAACGTCAAGAATAAAACCTACGCCATCGCCCGCCCCTTCCTGTTGCTGACCAAAGGAACCCCCAGCGCCGAGGTCCAATCTGTTCTGGATTATATCTTAAGCGCCGAGGGCCAGGCCCTGGTCACCGAAGAGAAATTCATTTCAGTCCAATAATCCTTACATCAGAAAAATGTATGATCCTTAGACCGAAGCGCCGGCCTCCCTCCCCGGCTTGCCGCTTCGGTCTTTACGGAATGAAACGAGGTTTGCGATGAACCGTGCAAAGATCATAACCTTCATCATCGAAAAATTCTTTTGGATCTGCGCCCTGCTTTCCCTTCTGGCACTGCTGCTGATCCTCGGCTTTTTGCTGAAGGAAGGGCTTCCGCCTCTTTTTTCCATCGGCTTCGGCGATTTTTTGCTGGGCACCTCCTGGAAGCCCCTTGAAGACACCTTCGGCATCTTCCCCATGATTGCGGCCACCGCCGCTGCCACGGCGGGCGGCATCCTTTTAGGCGGCTTCGTCGGCTTGTTTACGGCGTTGTTCTTGGCAGAAGTCGCCTCCCCAAAGCTGGCCCGGCTGATCCGGCCGCTGATCCAGCTCCTGGCCGGGATCCCTTCCGTGGTTTTCGGCTTTTTCGGCCTGGTTCTGATCGTTCCCTGGATTTCCAATCATCTGGGAGGACCGGGCAACAGTCTGCTGGCCACGATCCTGATCCTCTCTGTTATGATCCTGCCCACCCTGGCCAGCATCAGCGAAACCGCGCTGCGGGCCGTCCCTCAGGAATACCGGGAAGGCTCTTTGGCTTTGGGCGCCTCACCCATGGAAACCTTGTTCAAGGTGACCCTGCCAGCGGCAAAAAGCGGCATCATCGCCGCCTTCGTCCTGGGCGTCGGAAGGGCGGTGGGTGAAACCATGGCGGTGGTCCTGGTCTGCGGCAACCGGCCTCAGATCCCCAAGTCTCTGCTGGACCCCATCCGGCCCTTGACCTCTACCATCGCTATGGAAATGAGCTACTCGACCGGGACCCATCAGCAGGCCCTTTTCGCCATCGGCGTGGTTCTGCTGGTCTTTATCGTCGCCCTCAATCTCTGTGTGAATTATATTCTGAAAGGGCGTAAGGACGTATGAAACGCAAACTGACGGAAAAAATCCTGATGACCCTCCTCTGGCTATGTACCCTGGGCACCGTCGCCGCCCTCTTCCTGATTTTGGGCTATGTCCTGATCCAGGGACTTCCCCATATCAGCCTGCGCTTCCTGACCACCAGCTATGCCCCCGGTCTTGGTCTGGAAGGCATCTGGGCCATGATCATCGGCACGCTGCTGCTCATGGGACTTACCCTGGTCATTGCGGTCCCTGCCGGCATTTTTGCCGCCATCTATCTTTCGGAATATGCCAAGCCTTCCCGTTTCTTATCGGTGCTGCGCTTCTCCATCGAATGCCTGGCCGGAATCCCGTCAATCTTATACGGACTGTTTGGTTTTACCTTTTTCGTGGTTTTTCTGAAGCTGCAATTTTCTCTGATCTCCGGCGCACTGACCCTGGCCATCATGATCCTGCCTCTGCTGATCCGCACCACCGAGGAAGCGCTGCAGTCGGTTCCCGTCAGCTTTCGGGAAGGTTCCCTGGCCTTAGGCGCCAACCAGCTGGTCACCCTGTTCCGCATTGTCCTGCCCAGCGCCATACCTGGTATCCTGACGGCCGTGATCCTTTCCATGGGCCGGATCATCGGCGAAACCGCCGCGGTCTACTATACCGCCGGCACCGTCCCCCAGGTTCCGCTGACCGCCTCGGAATCCACCCGCTCCCTGGCGGTCCATCTGTACTTCCTGGCCAAAGAGGGCTTGGATCAAGGCCAGGCTTTTGCTTCCGCCACCATCCTGATCATCATCATCGCCGCCTTGAATCTGGCAGCCCAAGGCACTGCCAATATCTTGAACCGTCGTCTTACCGGAAAATAACGGCGTTCATTGGAGGAATGTTATGGACAAGCAATCGGTCCCCGTCAACGCAAATGAAGCCATGCCGATCCTGACCGTCCGGGACCTCAATCTATATTACGGAAGCTTCCAGGCGCTGAAAAATATCGGCATGGACATTTTTCCGCGGCAGGTCACGGCGCTGATCGGCCCAAGCGGCTGCGGCAAATCCACTTTTTTGAAAACCCTGAACCGGATGAACGATCTGGTTCCAGGGGTGCGGGTGGAAGGCAGCATTCTCTTTGAAGGGCAGGATATTTATGACCCTTCTGTGGATACCGCCCATCTGCGCAAGCGCATCGGCATGGTTTTTCAGAAACCCAATCCTTTCCCTATGTCGATTTATGACAACATCGCCTACGGGCCCAGGATCCATGGGGTCAAGAAGAAAGAAGCTCTCGATGAGATCGTAGAGTCCAGCCTGCAGAAAGCGGCTCTATGGGATGAAGTGAAAGACCGCCTGAAGAAAAGTGCGCTGGGCATTTCCGGCGGCCAGCAGCAGCGCTTATGCATCGCCCGGGTCCTGGCCGTAGAGCCGGAGATCCTGCTGATGGATGAACCCACTTCCGCCCTGGATCCGATCTCCACCGCCAAGATCGAAGAGCTGGCCGCCGCTCTGAGCACAGCCTATACCATCATCATCGTGACCCACAATATGCAGCAAGCTGGCCGCATTTCCGACCGCACCGCTTTTTTCTTGCACGGCGAAGTGATAGAATACGATCAGACGGAGCAAATTTTCAACCGTCCTGCCGATTCCCGCACCGAAGATTACATCACCGGACGATTCGGCTGATTCTTTGCTCCCGTATCGTCTGCGCCGGCATGACCCGGCGGAAAAGGAGGTTCCCGACATGCGAAAGACCAAAATCGTCTGCACCCTG
>CALMWJ010000048.1 GCA_937873525.1 uncultured Peptococcaceae bacterium
ATGCCCGTATGGAAGCTGCGCTTCTTGGTGATGGGATGGATCCGGTAGCCGTAATCCGAGGAAATCCTCTTGCGGCCCGGCAGAGGCCAGCCCATCTTGCCGCTGCCCATGTAGACCGATTTGTATTTCGCCTGGATCCCGGCCACAAATTTTTCGATTTCCTTCTGAGCCTCTTCCAGCTCGTCCAAAGCCTTGTCGATCTCCGCCTTGTCGCTTTCCAGGGTTTTCAGATAGCCGGCTTTTTCCTGGGACTGGCTTTCCAGGGTCTGGTGCTTCTCCTCCTGCTGGACTTTGATCTGGTCCAGCTTTGCCTTGGCTTCCTCCAGGGAAGCCTTCTCCGTTTCCAGCTGTTGGCGGTCCGCCTGCAGTCCGGCCAGAAGATTCATGTCGTTCTCGACGATTTTACCCATTAAATCGTAGCGGGTCAGGAAGTCCGTCAGGCTGGTGGACGCAAAGAGCACATCTAAATAGCTGGCGTCGCCTTCCGTATAGATTTTGCAAAGCCGCTCATTCAGATAGTCGGTGCGCTGGCTGACCTGCCCCGTCTTGACCTCGATGTCTTGCTCCAGATCCCGGATGCCGGCCTCCGTGGCGGTCAGCTCCTTGGTGAGGCCCGCCAGGTCCTTTTCGATGCCGTACATATTGGACTGAAGGTTCTTCAGCTGGCCGATCACGGATTTTTGCTGACTGGAATTGGACTTCATGCGTTTTTCATAATCTTCGATGGATTTGCTCAAATCATTGAGCTCGTCCATTTTCTGCTGGATGGCTGCCCGGTCCTCTTCGCTCATCTCCGCCGTGCTGGTGGGCACCGCAAGAAGGGACGCCGGCAACCGCATCATGGCAGCGCACAGCGCAAACACCATGATGAGCGACAACGCGCCGGTCAGCATCCCGAAGACAGGCCGCCTGCCGAATCCTTTTGAAGCCTCGTTCATCTGCAATCTCTGATTCCTATGCAAATCCATGCCGCCTCCTTCTTAAACCCTGAGATAGCGAAATACGCTGAGGAAACTGCCAACGATCCCCAGGCCCGCGCCGTAGAGGAGGATGTTGCGTCCCAAAACCAACAGCATTGTATTGTCTTTCATCACCGGGATAAAGCTCATGGTGGTCATCAGGCTCTCTGCCAATTTATTGTATCCCAAAAACAGGATGGCCACCGCAAGGAATGCACCGAAAAAGCCCACCAGCAGACCTTCGATCAGGAAGGGCCAGCGGATGTACCAGTTGGTGGCGCCCACCAGTCGCATGATGGTGATCTCATCCCGCCGGGAAAACACCGTCAGGCGAATGGAAGTGGAAATCAGAAAAACCGCCGCCACGCTGATGCAGATCAGGCCGATCAAGCCTGCCCGTTCCACCCATGCTGCTGTTTTCAGCAGTTTTTCCACCATACCCTGACCGTACCGGACCGTTTCGATCCCTTCCAAAGCCGAAACCTTTTCCGCCAAAGCCGGTACCATGTCCGGATCCAGAGCTTTCATCTGGATCATGTCCGGCAAGGGGTTGTTTTCCCCCACGGTCCCCGCCA
>CALMWJ010000049.1 GCA_937873525.1 uncultured Peptococcaceae bacterium
CGTCCTTGGTATCCGAGGTGGTTCCGGTCTTCCCTGCCACAGGCCAGTCTGCCAGCTGCGCCATTTTTCCGGTCCCCTCTTCCACGCCGGTTTGCAGCATGCTGGTCATCAGAAAGGCGGACTGCTCACTCATGACCCGGCGGCTCTCCCGGGGATTTTCCCAGATCACACTGCCATCCCGGCCTTCGATCCTGCGGATGGCGGAAGGCTTGATGTAGATTCCCTGGTTGGCAAAGGTGCCGTAGGCGGCGGTCAGCTCCAGAGGCGTAACCCCTTTGGTCAAGCCACCCAAAGCCAGAGAAAGTCCCATATCATTTTGAGCCCCTTGCCGGACCAGCGTGCTGATCCCCAGTTTTTCCGCGAAGTCCATCCCATGCTCGATGCCGATCTGGCTCAGCATCTTGACCGACCAGATATTGATCGAATATTTCGCCGCCGTACGCATGGAGACCAAACCGCGGTAACGGCTGTCGTAGTTCTGGGGACACCAGGCTTCTCCGTTGACTTGATAGGCTTTCGGGAAATCATCCACCACCGTGGCGGGGCCATAGCCCATTTCCAGGGCAGGGCCGAACACAACCAAGGGTTTGAAAGCCGACCCCGGCTGACGCATGGCCTGGGCTGCCCGGTTGAAGCCCCGTTTGCCTTTCACGCCCCGTCCGCCTACCATCCCTTTGATCTCTCCGGTGGAGGGCTCCAGAACCACCATGGCTGACTGGATGATTTCCTCGGTTTCGCCTTCAGGAAAATTTTCCGGCTTTGCGTAAACCTCTTCCATCTTTTTCTGTATAGCGGTATCCAAAGACGTATAGATCCGGTATCCCCCAGAAAAAAGCTGAATCGAATCTTCCCCTTCCAAATCCAAAACATCCAGGGCTTGATCGATGACATAGTCGGTGTAGGAGCTATACTGATACGATGCTTCCGGCATTTCCGCTATGAGGTCCAAGGGCGTTTCCTTCAGCCCGGCGGCTTCTTCCGGATCCAGGCTGCCCGTCTCCACCATGGCGTCCAGCACCATGCTGCGGCGCCGCAGGGCCGCTTCCGGATGGCTGCGCGGTGAATACTGGGAGGGGCTCTGGATCAAGCCTGCCAAAAGCGCGCCTTCCTGGACATTCAGTTCAAGGGCGGATTTTCCGAAATAATCCCGGGCTGCGGCTTCGATTCCGTAGGCACCGCTGCCAAAATAGACCCAGTTGAGATACAGCGCCAAAATCTCGTCTTTTGAGTATTCCTGCTCAACCTTTATAGCCAGCAAGGCTTCTTTGATCTTCCTTTCCCAGGTTTTTTGCCGCCGGTCCAGTTTGGCCAGCCCCACCATCTGCTGGGTCATGGTACTGGCGCCTTGGACGATCCGGCCTGCCTTGTAGTTCTTCCATAAGGCACCCGCGATACGATAAAGATCCACTCCCCGGTGCTCATAAAACCGTCGGTCTTCAATGGCAACCACCGCGTGGATCGCTTCCGGCGACACCTGGTCGATCCGGATGGGGATGCGCTGCTCAGTTCCATGAAGCTCCTGAATGGGCTTTCCCGCTTCATCATAAACCACAGAGGTCAGATCGTAAGTCTCCAAACCATCGGTATCCAGGGGTCCTGCCTGCCGGACCAGCTCTACCGCAAATCCCAACAGAAGGATGGAGCACAGCACAA
>CALMWJ010000050.1 GCA_937873525.1 uncultured Peptococcaceae bacterium
CATTTTGAGCTGGCGGTGATGGTTGATCCGGAGCGCGACCCGTCAACGGAAAGGATCGGCAGCCTGGGGGAAGTGCCGGTGTACCCGGATTTCGTAAGCATGCAGCAGGATGTGGCGCAGGCCGATTATTTCGTGATCGATCCGGCGGGTCTGACCGACCGGCCGGGAGCTATCAATGAAGGCCTGCCGGCCGCTGCGACCCTCATCGACCGGCGTCAGTATTCTTTTTATGATGAACTGATCCGGAAGCTCCTGGAAGCGGACAAACAAAGGCATTGGAGTGAAGCGGTGATGGAAGCGGCCCAGGAGGGCATTCAGGTTGCGGATGAGCAGGGTACGATCCTTTATGCCAATTCAGCCTTCACCCGGATCCTCAATATCCCGCTGGAAAGCCGCATCGGTAAAAATGTTTTTGATGTATCCCCGGACGGCAGCCTTGCCTACGTGCTTCGAACGGGAAAATCGGTGTTCGGCAACACCCATTCCACCAATGGCATTCCTATCATTGCCAATGCCTCCCCCTTGATCGAGGACGGCAAACTGGTGGGTGCGGTCACGGTTTTCAATGATGCCAGTTCCATCGAGAAGCTGGCCCAGATCGTCCAGAAGAACAAAGAGGAAATCGATTCTTTGAGGGCAGAGATCCATAAGATGAACCGGCCGAAGTATACGTTCCTCGATTTGGTTGGGGAGAATCCGGTGTTCCAGAACTGTGTCCGCCAAGCCAAACAGGCTGCGGACAGCAGCTCAACGGTGCTGATTACCGGGGAAAGCGGAACCGGCAAGGAATTGTTTGCCCACAGCATCCATGAATTCGGCCAGCGCTCGAAAGGGCCGTTCATCAAAGTAAACTGCCCCGCGATTCCAGGGACCTTGCTGGAAAGTGAGTTGTTCGGTTATGAGAAGGGGGCCTTCACGGGTGCGGCAAAATCAAAAATCGGCAAGTTTGAACTGGCCAACGGCGGGACCATTTTTCTGGACGAAATCGGCGATATGGACCATATTCTGCAGGCAAAGCTTCTGCGGGTCCTCCAAGAACGGGAGGTTGAACGGATTGGCGGCAGCCACCCGGTCCAGATCGATGTCCGGGTGATTGCCGCAACCAACCGGAATCTGCAGGAGTTGATCGACAAAGGGTTGTTCAGGAAGGATCTGTATTACCGTTTGAATGTGATCCATATCCATGTGCCCCCCCTCAGGGAGCGAATCGAAGACATTCCGTTGATCGCGGGAGAGATGCTGGAAAAATTACATGAAAATTACCGGAAGAATCGGCTGGCTTTCGGCAAGGGCAGCGTGGAGAACGTGCCTCCGAAGCTTGAAACCGCGGCGCTGGGGGAGCTGTCCCATTACAACTGGCCGGGGAATGTCCGCGAACTGGAGAATCTCATGGAAAAGCTCATGATTTTCAGCGACCGGAAAATCATAACCCGGGAAGATGTGGCTTATGGCCTATATGCGGATGAAAATGTGCAGATCGACGAGGTGTGCGGCCAAAGCCTGGCGGCGATGGAAAAACGTATGATCCTGTCGGCTCTGGAGCGGCACGGCAGAAACCTGCCCGGGAAAAAGGCAGCCGCGAAAGAATTGGGCATTTCCTTGACGTGTTTGTATGATAAGCTGAAAAAATACCGGATGGAGGCATGACCGCCAGGTCATGCTTTCCGTGTGCCTCTCGGTTTTAAAGCTTGAGGCAAGGGCATTTCCTTGGAAATCGCGAAGAATTTGTGATATAATATGCCAATGGTTATACGATATTTTGCGGCAGCAAAGCATTTAAAGGAGCAATGAGGATGAGTACGGAAATCAGCGGAGCGGGCAATTTCATCCAGACAATCATTAATGAAAGCCGGGCACAGGGTGACCAGCGCCGGATCCATACACGCTTTCCGCCGGAGCCCAATGGCTATCTGCACATCGGTCATGCCAAATCCATCTGCTTGAATTTCGGACTGGCCCGAGACAATGACGGCCTGTGCAATCTGCGTTTTGATGATACCAATCCCACCAAGGAAGATACCGAATATGTGGATTCCATCATGGAGGATATTCGCTGGCTGGGTTTTGACTGGGAAGACCGGCTGTTTTATGCCTCGGATTATTTTCAGAAGTTTTATGATTATGCCGAGCAGCTGATCCGGTCCGGCAAGGCCTATGTCTGCAGCCACAGTCCGGCGGAGATCAAGATCCTTCGCGGCACCTTGAAAGAACCTGGCCAGGAATGCGGGCACCGTAACCAAAGCGTTGAAGTCAACCTGGACCTGTTCCGCCGCATGAAGGCCGGTGAGTTCCCGGATGGAAGCATGGTTCTACGGGCGAAAATCGACATGGCTTCGCCCAATCTGAATATGCGGGACCCGGTCCTGTACCGGATCCTCCATGCCGCCCACCATCGCACCGGGGATGCCTGGTGCATCTACCCCATGTATGATTATGCCCATCCGATTTCGGATTATCTGGAGGGGATCACCCATTCCATCTGCACCCTGGAATTTGAAGACCACCGGCCGCTTTATGATTGGGTCTTGATTGCTTTGGGTTTTGAAAACCGTCCGCGTCAGATCGAGTTCGCACGGCTGAATCTGACCAATACCTTGATGAGCAAACGCTTTTTGCGAGCGCTTGTGGAAGAGGGCAAGGTCTCGGGCTGGGACGATCCCCGTATGTCCACCCTTTGCGGTGTCCGCCGTTTAGGGTATACGCCGGAAGCCCTTCGGGATTTCTGCGACCGGATCGGTGTGGCCAAAGCCAACAGTATGGTGGACAAAGCCTTGCTGGAGCATTGTGTCCGTGAGGACCTGGGCGCCAAGGCCCTGCGTGTCATGGCCGTCCTGAAGCCCATCAAGGTGATCCTGACCAATTATCCGGAAGACCAGACCGAGCACCTGGACATTGAATTGCACCCCGACCGGCCGGAAGCGGGCAGCCGTCAAGTTCCTTTCGGCCGGGAATTGTATATCGAAGAGGATGACTTCATGGAAGAACCGATGAAAAAGTTTTTCCGGCTTGCACCCGGCCAGGAAGTCCGGCTGAAAGGGGCATACATCATCCACTGCCATGAAGTGGTCAAAGATCCGGACACCGGCGAGATCCTGGCGCTTCACTGCACCTATGATCCTGATACCAAAAGCGGTTCAGATCACAGCGGCAAGAAGGTCAAGGGGACCATCCACTGGGTATCGGCGGACCATGGACTGCCCTTTACGGCGCGGCTCTACGAAGATTTGCTGCTGGCCCGGGAAGACGTGGCCGTGACCATCGATCCGGAGACCGGAGCCGAGATCGAATCCGACGGCAAGCCTGTCCTCAACCCCAATTCACTGACCGAACGGAACGGCAGCCTGGCTGAGCCTTATTTGGCAGAGGCTAAAGTAGGGGAACGGTTCCAGTTTCTGCGGCTGGGATATTTTATCAAAGATCGGGACAGCAGCATGGAGCGTCCGGTGTTCAACCGGATCGTATCCCTGAAGGATTCCTGGGCAAAAGCAGAAAAAAAACAATAGGGTTTTCGATTAGGAGTGAGTGAATTGATCGTCAGGGATGAAAAAGATATACAAGGCCTGCTGGAAGCAGGCAAGGTGGCTGCGGAGGTGCTTTATAAAATGGCCTCCCGGCTCCGTCCGGGAATCACCACCGGCCAGCTGGACCGGATCGGTGAGGAGGCTATGACCCGTTATGGCGCCCGGTCGGCCCCCAAGGTCATGTACAATTTTCCGGGAGCCACCTGCATCAGTGTGATCCCGGAGGTCGCCCACGGCATTCCCGGCAACCGGGTCATTCAAGCCGGGGATCTGGTGAACATCGATGTTTCCGTCGAACTCAACGGTTATTACGGAGACAACGGCATGAGCATTCCGGTGGAACTGGAAGACCCTCGCGCCCTGAAGGTTTGTGAAGTCTGCCTGAAGGCCCGCGACGCGGTGGTCCAGGCGGCCAAACCGGGATTGAAAATCAATGAGCTGGGGAGGGCCGTGGAAACGATTGCCCGCGCTCATGATATGAAGATCATCAAAAATCTCTGCGGACATGGCTTGGGCCGCAGCCTCCACGAAGATCCTGAAATGATCCTCAATTACTACAGTAAAAAAGAAAGGGGCCAGCTGGCCCTGGGCCAGGTCATCGCCCTGGAACCCTTTATTTCCGACGGCCCCGAATTCGTGATCGAAGGGGACAACGACTGGGTCCTGGTGGTGCCTCAAAGCCATTATGTAGCCCAGTATGAGCATACCGTCATTGTTCTTGAAGACCAGACGATCATTACGACCTTACAGCCAGAATAAAGGAGACAACGCCATGAACGATTTGTTTGAAAAGATGAGAGAATATGTAAAAATGGATGAAGAGATCACGACTGCGGAATTTGTCGATTATTTTCAGAAGGTGATCGATGCGCTTCAGACCCAATTTGATGACATGGACCAGGAGTCCTTGCTGAAGGCAAAACTGATCACCAGCATCCTGGCCGGTAACAGCGCCAGCCGCAAAGCCCGCAAGGACGCCGATTCGAAGAAATTCAAAAAAATGAACGACAAAAGCGTGTTTTGGGCCAATGCCATCGAATTCCGCTTGAAGCATATGGGATTGACCCCGGCGGAAATCGAAGAAAAAACCAATGAAATGGAAGCTGCAATGTAGCTTGCCGGCTGCTTTTCGATGCTGTGCCCGGATGACCGCGCGCAGCATTTTCCTTATAAGCGCATATGGATCAGCACGATTTGTGCACGATCCTGAAGGAAGAGAGGGAAACGTATGGATCAAAAAACAAAACAGCGAACGCTTTTGGGAATCCTGGCGGCTGTCGTTCTGCTGCTGCTGTCCTTCAATTTTCTGGTCGATCTTCGCCTGGATTATTTATGGTACCGATCCCTGAATTATGCCGCCGTTTTCTGGCGTTCCTATCTTTGGAAGATCCTCGTCGGTGCCGGTATTTTCGCAGTGGTGTTGGGGAGCAGTCTGCTGAATCTGGGGATCGCTTTCAAACGGGCCGGTCAGGACCATTTCTGGCTGCGCTTGGCGGCGGCCGCCCTGGCCATCAGCCTCGTGATCTGGGTTGAGGCCGGGGATGTCTGGTTCATGGTCTTGCAGGCCCTTCACCGCACTGCCTTTCAGGTTGCGGATCCTCAGTTCGGCTTGGATATCGGGTTTTACGTTTTCCTGATTCCCTTCTTTAAGTTGCTCTACCGGGTGCTGATGACCTGGTTTACTCTGAATTTGGCAGCCACCGTCCTGATCTATCTGTTTTCAGCGGTCTCCGGCAAACCTTCGGGACAGGACGTGGAAGTGGAGACGGAGAGCGGCAGCGGCTATTTCCAAAAAATCTCACCGCTGCAGTCCCTGCAGGGGTCAAAGAGTTTGAAAAACTGGAAGGGCTGGGGCCATTGCGGGCTGCTCCTGGGTTTGCTGATCGCTTTGCAGTCCCTGCGATTCGGGCTGAATCTCTTCGAGATGATGTATGCCCAAGGGAACATCGTGGCCGGCGCCGGCGCTGCAGATATTGAGATGAAGCTGCCGGGGTACTGCATCATGGCCGGATTCTCCCTGATTTCCGGCCTGCTGATCGCCGTCAGCGCACAGCATAAAGTGCGTCGTGCCGCGGTGGTGTTCGGTGTATTTCTCCTGCTGAACCTTCTGACTACCGGCATCCTCCCGCAGGGATACCAGCAGTTCATTGTGGCGCCCAATGAGATCTCCCGGGAGACGCCCTACCTGGAGCGCAGCATCCGGTATACCAATATGGCGTATAATCTGGACCAGATCGAGGAGCGGGAATACCCGGTGGGCGACCTGACTCTGGAAGAGCTGAAGAATAATCAGGATGTGGTCAGCAACATCCGGCTCCTGGACCAGCGGGCGACGCTGACCACCTACGGGCAGCAGCAGGAGCTGCGGCCTTATTACGAATTTCCGGATGTGGATGTAGACCGTTATACCATCGGCGGAAAGTCTACCCAAGTTATGGTGGCAGCCCGGGAAATGAACCAGGATGAGCTGCCGCAGCAGGCCAAGAGCTTCAATAACCAAATGTTTCAATACACCCATGGCTTCGGTCTGGTCATGAGCCCGGCCAATCGCATCACATCCACGGGATTGCCGGACTATCTGATCAAGGATATCCCGCCGGTCAGCGCCGGCCTGGAGATCACCCAGCCCAGGATCTATTTCGGAGAGAAGACCGAAAACAATGTGATCGTGCGAACGAAACTGGCGGAGTTTGACTATACCGACGGAGAAAACAACCAGGAGTATTTTTATGAAGGCGACAGCGGCATCCCGATGACGCTGGGAAACCGTCTGCTGCTTTCCTTCCGCGATATGCAGTACAAATATCTATTTTCAGGCTATATCACGGGCGAAAGCCGCTATCTGGAGACCCGGAACGTCCGGGAAAGGGCGGCCCGGATCGCCCCTTTCCTATGGTATGATACGGATCCCTACGTGGTTCTGACCAAGGAAGGCCGGATGGTATACATCATCGATGCCTATACCTTGACGGACCGCTACCCTTATTCGGAAGCCGCCAACGAGATCGGCTACAATTACATCCGGAACAGTGCCAAGGTCACGGTGGACGCCTACAGCGGGGATATCGAATTTTTCCTTTTTGATGAGGAAGATCCGATCATTGCCACTTATGCCAAAGTGTATCCCGGCTTGTTCAAGGAACGCAGTGCCTTCCCCCAGGATCTGCTGGAACATGTGCGCTATCCGGAGTCCATGTTCCAGGTCCAGAGCCAGATGCTTCAGGATTACCACATGAGCAACCCGGTGGTCTTTTACAACCGGGAAGACCGCTGGGCCTTTGCGGAACAGGTCATGGGCAATGAACGCCTGGAACAGGATCCTTATTACACCATCAGCCGATTGCCCGGGGAGAAGCAGGAAGAATTCGTCCTGCTCCGGAATTTTACGCCCTATGGCAAGCAAAATATGATTGCCTGGCTGGCCGGGCGGTCTGACGGCGATGCCTATGGGAAGCTGCTGCTTTACACCTTCTCAAAAGGGACCCAGGTCCCGGGACCTATGCAGGTGGAGTCCCAGATCGACCAGAATCCGGAGATTTCTGCCCAGCTGAGCCTATGGGGACAGGGCGGCAGTGCCTTGATTCGCGGCAATCTGCTGGTCTATCCGCTGGACGATTCTCTGCTCTATGTGGAACCGCTCTATATGGAATCGACCCAGAACAAATATCCTCAGCTGAAGCGGATCTTTGTTTATTATAAAGACCGCATCGTGATGGCGGAAAGTTTGTCGGAGGCTTTGGACGAGCTGTTCCCCGGTTATATTCCGAAAGAGGGCGAGGCAGAGGAGCCGCAGGAAGGAACTCCGGCGCCTGAGGGCGAGGGACAGATTCCCGGAGATGATCTGGATGCGCTTCTTATCCGGCTGATCCAGCTTCAGAAAGAAGGGAAGGTTGCCCTAAGCCAAGGGGATTGGGGCAGGTATGGTGAGATCCAGGAAGAGATGGACCGGGTCTTTGCCCAAATCGAAAGCCTGACGGCTTCCGCAGCCGCAGCTTCCGTGCCGGGTACGGAAGGAACGGTACCAACTGCAGGCTAGAAACAATCGAAAGCAGGGGAGGCAGGATTCTTGTCTGATCGTCAAGCATGGATACCCTCAGCGCGAAGATGGCTTTATCTGGGACTGGCAGGTCTATATTTTGCCTGGTGTTTTACAGGAAGCACGGCGATGCAGGCTGCCTTTGCCTTGGCTTTACTGCTGGCCCTGCTTCTGGCCTTTCCCCAAAGCAGGAAGGACAGCAAAGGGGTTGGGCTGGTCCTCCTGGGGATGGGCATCCTCTGCCTTTGGACGATCCAAGCCGATGCGGGACAATGGATGACCGCCTTTTCCTCCAACGGCGGGCTGGTGGTTCTGTTCTTCACCTTGCCGCTGTTTGGCATCCTGTTGTCCTTTAATGATTACATTCGAACCATGGGAAAATTGTTTCATCGATACGTTCGGAAAAGCTATGGGTTTTTCAGCCTGGCCTCGGTCATGGCCGGCGTGCTGGGCTCAGTGATGAATCTGGGCGGGATCACCCTGACCCATGAGCTCCTGCATCCTTACGTTTCCCAATACGGTGAAGACCGGAAGTTTGCCCAGGCCTTGTCCAGGGGAAATCTTTCCATGAGCTACTGGGCACCATGCCATATGTCGGTGGCTACGGTGGTTACTTATACGGGAATATCCTGGCTTGAATTGGCGCCCATAGGGGTTTTTCTCAGTTTGCTGCAGCTGCTGGTGATCTGTTTGTTGTTTTACCTGACCGCCGGCAAGGAAGGGCGGAAGGCGCAAGGCTTCGAAACCGGCGGGGCATCCCGTGACGTGCAGGAGGAACCCTTGTCCCGGAGGGATAAAGGGGTCTTGCTGCAGCTTTTCTGGGTCTATGCAGGACTGATTCTTTTTGTGGCGGTCATGAACTGGAAAACCGATCTGCCGATCCTGGCCATCATCTCTCTGGTGGCGGTGGCATATCCTTTTCTTGTCTCATTAATGATGCGGCAGACGGGCGATTACCTGAAAGACTGGGAAATATATTACAGGAAAAAGCTGCCGGCCATCGTCAATCAGGTGGTGCTCTTTGCGTCGGTGGGCTTTTTTGGGAAAGCCGTTGAAATCTCCGGTCTGGGTGACCGTATGATCCGTTTATTGCAGCTGGATGCCTGGGCTTCGCCTTGCCTTTTGACCGCCGGCATCGCTTTGACGATGGTAATGCTTTCATTGATCGGGATCCATCCCATCGTTTGCATGATCACCCTGGCCACCACCCTCAAGCCGGAGCTTCTGGGGATGAGTGCTTTAAGCCTTGCATATACCTATCTTTTAGGGTATAGTGTTGGAGTTATTGTCTCGCCCTTTTCCGCAGTCGCCCTGACCGTCTCGGCACTGAACGGCCGGGATCCGTGGAACGGGCTGAGCAAGCATAATATTGGGTATGGCATCATCATCATTGCGATGTTCTCTTTGGTCATTCCTTGGCTCTGAGAGGACCGAGGCAAGCCGTCGGAGCTATGGGAGGCGTATTCCCGGTGAATTGGCGCAGGAATCTGTGGATCCTTTGTATTTCGAACTTTTTTGCGAATATTGCATTTAACATGACGTCGCCGTTTTTGCCTGAATTGCTGAGGGTCATCGGGGTCTCGGAAAAAATCCCTTTCTGGGCTGGAATCCTGACCTCGGCGACTTTTTTAGCTTATGCGCTCATGTCGCCCGTGTGGGGCAGCCTGGCCGACCGGAGCGGCAGACGGACCATGCTTCTGCGTTCCTCCCTGGGGATCGGAATTTCCTACGTCATCATGGCTTTTGCCGGAAGTATGCCTCTTTTGCTGGCCGCCCGGCTGCTGAATGGATTATTATCGGGATTTACGCCGGCTTCTATCCTGATGGTGTCGGTCTGTACGCCCAGCGAGCAGGTGGGCTATGCCTTAGGCACTTTGAATATGGCGGTTGCAGTGGGGAGCATTTTAGGTCCCTTGGCCGGCGGGCTCCTGACCGAGCTGCTGGGGGTCCGCAAAGCCTTGGCCGGCGCCGCCGTATTGATGGCTTTGGTGGCTTTGGGCAGCTATTACGGAACCTGGGAACCGGCATCCCTCCCATCGAAAAAGACGTCGATCCGTGAGGATGCAAATTATGTTATCCGGGATCCGAAGCTGATGATCCCTATTTTCTGTATGCTGGTGCTGAATATGGCGGTTTTTATTCTGCAGCCGGTCCTGCCGCTTTTTGTCGGCAGTTTGAGGTCGGACAAAGCCCAGTTTATGGTGGGCTTGGTATTTTCAATCAGTGCGGTATCTTTGGCAATTGCTTCGCCCATCATTAACAGGATGCACAACAACCGGAAACGACCGGTCAGCTACCTGGCCATTCTGCTCGGGAGTCTGGTCTTGGCCGGCTTGGTCTCCGTGACCCAAGGGTTGTCGCAAAGCATCCCTTTTCTCATTTCCCAGCGATTCCTTTTTGGCGCCTTCCAAGGCGGCATCACCATTGCCTCCAATGTGCTCGTTGCCATGAACTCGGAAGAAGCGATGCGGGGCAGGGTCTTTGGGATCATGACCTCCATCACGGCCATCGGTTTCATCCTGGGGCCTGTTATGGGAGGCATCTTGGCGGAATTGTGGGGATACCGGGCGGTTTTTTTCGCTCCGGCGGTGCTTTTTCTGGCGGCGGCGCTCTATCTTGGGCAATGGGCTTATCGCTTTAAAAAGGCGGTTTCCCAAAGCGCATCGCCGCAAAAGGAGCCACTGGCCGACGCCGGTCCAAGCCAGGGCGGGATTTGAGCAATCAAAAAGCCCCTGCCGGATGGCAGAGGCTGTTGACGGTCATTTTTGAATCGGTTGGCTGTTATCTGTCCTGCATTTTCTGGTAGCAGTCACGGCAGTAGACAGGGCGTACACCCGTGGGTTTGAAGGGGACCTGGGTTTCTACGCCGCAGGCAGAGCAGTTGACTGTGTAGTACTGGCGTTCTCCACGATTTTCGTTGCTGGCTTGTTTCCGTGCGCGACGGCAGGAAGGGCAGCGGGCGGGTTCGTTCTGGAAGCCCTTTTCCGCATAGAATTCCTGTTCAGCAACGCTGAAGATGAATTCCTGTCCACAGTCTTTACATACCAAGGTTTTGTCTTGCATTTCCATTCCTCCTGAAAGATAGATGTTAGTTTACGTTTACTTGGGAGAGCCAACCAAATCTAACCCAGGAGAGAGTAGATTCCTATGCCGACCACAAGAAAACGAAGAGACAAGTAGAGTATATATTATTTGAATGAAAATTGCAAATATTTATTGCAAGTTTTATAAATATTTTTTCCTAAAGCAGCAATGGAGGTTTGATTATGCGAATGCGCCGCAATCCGCTGGCAGAACAGAATTTGGAACAAATGCCGGGCGTTTTGCCCGGTTCCCCGGATAAGCTTTATGGGCATTGGGATGAGATATTTCAACGAAAAGCGCCGCTTCATATTGAACTGGGCATGGGAAAAGGCGATTTCATCATCGGCATGGCCCGGATGCATCCGGATATTAATTTCATCGGGGTCGAACGGGTGGCCTCGGTCCAGGTGATTGCCGCCCAGAAAAACCAGACGGATCCTTTGCCGAACTTGCGGTTCCTATCCTTGGACGCCGCCCAGCTTGAACTCTTTTTCCGGCCCGGTGAAGTCGAACGCATTTATTTGAACTTCAGCGATCCCTGGCCGAAAAAGCGTCATGCCAAACGACGGCTGACCTATGTGGAGATGCTGGAAGTCTATAAAAAGATTCTGAAGCCAGGCGGGCAGATCCATTTCAAGACAGACGGCGAAGCTTTTTTTGAGTTCTCATTGACCCAATTCAGGGAAGCGGGGATGTCCTTCGGGAAAATCAGCCGGGACCTGCATCATTCCGGTTTTGAGGGCAACGTGATGACCGAATATGAAAAACGGTTCTCTGAAATGGGGCTGCCCATCTTTCGCTGCGAGGTATGGAATGGCTGAGAAGAAAAAAAGCGGCAAGCGGCAGGCCGTTGGCGCCGCCATGCCGGAAGCTTTTAAAGAACGCATCCTTCAGCAGCTCGGGCCGGAGGCATGGGAAGCTTTTGCGGCCTGCCGGAACGAAACGCCCTGGGGCGGGCTGCGTCTGAATACCCTGAAAGGCCGGCCGGAGGAGCTGCGGCGTCTGTTGCCTTTTGATTTAGAACCGGTTCCGTGGACCCGGGACGGCTTCTATTATCCGCCTGGCGAGCGGCCGGCCAAGCTGCCCTTCTACCAGGCTGGGCTCTATTATCTTCAAGAGCCCAGCGCCATGTCCTCTGCCGCTATGCTGGATGTGAAGCCCGGCGAACGGGTTTTGGACCTGTGTGCCGCACCCGGCGGCAAATCCACCCAGCTGGCCGCTGCTTTGCAGGGCAAGGGGTTTCTTGCAGCCAATGACAACAGTCCCAAGCGCGTGAAAGCTTTGGTTTGGAATCTGGAACATTGGGGTGTGACCAACTATCTGGTCCTTCAAGAAGAGCCTTCCCGAATGACGAGGACGTTTTCAGGATTTTTTGACAAGATCCTGGTGGATGCGCCCTGCTCCGGGGAAGGGATGTTCCGGAAAGACCCGAAAGCAGTCGCAGGCTGGAAAGCCTACAATGGGGAAGTGTGCCGCGCCATGCAGGACGGGATTCTGACGGCGGCGGCGCCCATGCTGCGGCCGGGGGGACGGCTGCTTTATTCCACCTGCACCTTCAATCCTCTGGAAAACGAAGGAACGATCCAGGCTTTCCTGGACAGGCATCCCGAATTCAAGCTTGTGGAGCTCCCGGTCTATCCCGGCTGGATGGGTGGGACGCAGTTGCCGGAGGTTCGCCAGCTTTGGCCTCATCGCGTGCGGGGGGAAGGCCATTTCCTGGCGCTGCTGGAAAAAGAAGGGGGACGGCAAACGTCCGCCTGCATTCCTGAGCAGCCCCATCATAAAGCGGGGAAGGACCAGCTGCGGCCCTTTTACCAGTTTATGGACGAGAATTTTACCGCACCCCTCGAAGGCCCCTTTGCAGTATTCCAGCAGCATGTCTATAAAATCTATGAGCAGCTGCCGCCTTTGGAAGGACTGAAGGTCGCCAAGCCCGGCTGGTATATGGGCATGCTGAAAGGGGAACGGTTCGAGCCTTCCCAGGCAATGGCCATGGGGATACGGGCAGAACAGATGAAACGTCGGCTGGATCTGCAGCCGGAGGACCCATTGGTGAACCGTTACTTAAAAGGAGAGACCCTGATGGTTCAGGGGGAGCCCGGCTGGACGCTGGTGACGATGGCCGGTTATCCCCTGGGCTTTGGCAAACAGACACCGGATTACCTGAAGAATCATTATCCTCCCGGATGGAGGCAATTTGACTGACGAGGCATACGTATGAATGATAAAAAGCACCCGAAGCTTCCGGAAAACATCATCAAAGGGATGAGAAAAGGCATCGTGGAGTTCGATCTGCTTGAACGGGGCGACCGGATCCTGGTGGGCCTGTCAGGCGGCAAAGACAGTTCGCTTCTGCTGCTGGCATTGGCCCAGCTGGTTCGGTATCTGCCTTTTCCCGTGGAATTGTCAGCGATCCATATCGATCTTGGCTTCCGGCCGGCGGAACAGGCGGACTATTCTACCCTGGACAAACTTTGTGCTCTGGCTGGCGTTCCCTTGTACCGGGAACGTCATGAGCTGGCGGAAGATATTCTGCACAATCCCGATCAAAACCCTTGTTCTCGGTGTTCTTATTGGCGGCGGGCGCTGATCCACAACTATGCGCGGACCAATGGCTTCAATAAAGTCGCTTTCGCCCATCATCTCGATGATGCGGTGGAGACTTATTTGATGGGGTTGCTGTACTCCGGTCAATTGGGGACCTTTCTGCCCAAAACCTTCCTGGACCGGACCGGCGTCACGGTGATCCGGCCCATGGTTTACCTGCGAGAAAAAGACATTCGAGGCGCCGCCAATAAAATGGAGATTCCGCTGATGTCCAGCCCTTGTCCCTTGGATGGTTTCACGCAGCGAACCAAAGTCAAGGCGCTGATCCGGGACCTGTGCAAAGAAAATCCCATGGTCTTCGACCATCTGGTTTCCGGAATGCGGGAAGGCAAGCGACAGCATCTTTGGCCGGCGCCGCTGCCGAGGCCGGAGCTTCGTCAGAAAAATCTGGATTTCTGGAGCCGCTCAGAAGAGGAATAAAAAGATCCGGAAGCGTCGCGGCATGCGGTGCTTCCGGATCTTTTTCCATTCAAGCTTATTGAGGCTTACGGTTTGACGATCGGCGCGGAGGGTCTCACGATGAGCTTGCCATCGGACAGGTCCAGGACCACCGTATCGCCGGGTTTGACCAGGTCCTGGATCAGCAGGCGGGACAAAGGAGTTTCCACCACCTGCTGAATCAGCCGTTTCAGCGGACGGGCACCATAGGAGGGATCATAGCCCTCCCTGGACAACGCTTCCAGAGCGGCGTCGGTCCAGGCCAGCGTGATGCGGGCCGTATCCTGCAGACGTTTGTTCATAGCTTGAAGCAGAAGCTGGGCGATTCCTTTGACCTGGGCTTCCGCCAAGGCATGAAAGACCACGATTTCATCCACCCGGTTCAGGAATTCGGGACGGAAATACTGCTGGAGCATGCCGGTCACCTGGGCTTTGATGGACTCGTAATCGCCTCTTGCCTCCAGGATCTGCTGACTGCCGATGTTGGAGGTCATGATGATGACGGTGTTTTTGAAATCTACCGTCCGGCCCTTGGAATCGGTAAGCCGGCCGTCATCCAGGATCTGAAGCATGATGTTGAACACATCGGGATGCGCCTTCTCGATTTCATCTAAAAGCAAAACACCATAGGGATGCCGTCGGACGGCTTCCGTCAGCTGTCCGCCTTCATCATGGCCGATGTAGCCCGGCGGTGCGCCGATCAGGCGGGAGACGGCATGCTTTTCCATATATTCGGACATGTCCAGGCGGACCATGCTGCGCTCATCGTCGAAGAGTGCCAAGGCCAGGGCTTTGGCGAGTTCGGTTTTGCCAACGCCGGTCGGTCCCAGGAAAATAAAACTGCCAATAGGACGGCGAGGGTCCTTGATCCCGGCCCGTGCCCGCAGAACCGCATCCGCCACCGCTTGCACGCCCTCTTCCTGTCCGATCACTCTCTGATGGAGGAGCTCGTCCAGATGGAGCAGTTTTTCCCGTTCCCCTTCCATCAGCTTGGACAGAGGGATGCCTGTCCAGCGGCTGACCACTTGGGCAATGTCCTCTTCGCCGACTTCTTCTTTCAGCATCGCTTCGCCGCCGTCTTTTTCAGCGAGACGCTGCTCCTCGGCCTCCAGTTGCTTTGTCAGTTCATTGAGCCGGCCGTATTTCAGTTCCGCCGCTTGATTCAGGTCGTAATTCCGTTCGGCCCGTTCGATCTGCAGCTTCACGTCCTCGATGTCCTGCTTGACCTGGCGGACCCGGGCAATGGCTTCTTTTTCGGTTTGCCATTGAGCTTTCATGGTATCCGATTCATTTTTCATGTCGGCCAGCTGGGCCTGGAGTTTGCCAAGGCGTTCTTTTGAAACGGCATCGGTCTCTTTCTTCAGGGCAGCTTCCTCGATTTCCAGCTGCATGATGCGGCGGGTGATTTCATCCAGTTCCGTGGGCATGCTGTCGATTTCAGTCCGAAGCCGGGCCGCGGCTTCATCCATCAGGTCGATGGCCTTGTCTGGCAGAAAGCGGTCGGAAATGTAGCGGTCGGAAAGGGTTGCAGCCGCCACCAGCGCACCGTCTTTGATGCGGACGCCATGATGGACCTCATAGCGTTCTTTCAGGCCGCGAAGGATGGAAATGGTATCCTCCACCGAGGGAGGGTCAACCAGGATAGGCTGGAACCGGCGTTCCAGGGCGGCATCCTTTTCAATGTGCTTGCGATATTCATCCAGAGTGGTGGCGCCGATGGCCCGCAATTCACCTCGGGCCAGCATGGGCTTCAGGATGTTGCCTGCATCCATGGCCCCTTCGGCGGCGCCTGCGCCAACCACGGTGTGGAGTTCATCGATAAACAGGATCACTTTGCCGTTGGAATCCTGGACTTCTTTCAAAACGGCTTTGAGGCGCTCTTCAAATTCGCCGCGATATTTGGCTCCGGCGATCAGGGCGCCCATATCCAGGGAGATCAGGGTCTTGTTTTTTAAAGATTCCGGAACGTCGCCGGCTTCGATCCGGCGGGCCAGGCCTTCCGCAATGGCTGTCTTGCCCACGCCGGGCTCGCCGATCAGAACGGGATTGTTTTTCGTGCGACGGCTGAGAATTTCCATGGCTCGGCGGATCTCTTCATCACGGCCAATGACCGGATCCAGTTTGCCTTGGGCAGCCAGTCTGGTCAGGTCGCGGCCGTATTTTTGCAGCGCCTCATAGGTGTCTTCGGGATTTTCGGTGTTGACCTGCTGGCTGCCCCGGACTTGTTTCAGGCTTGCCAGCAGCTTATCCCGGGTGAGACCGCTGCGGCTCAGCAGCTGCTGCACGTCACGGTCACCTTCCATGAGCAGGCCCAGCAGAAGATGCTCTGTGCTGATATAGGTATCCTTCATGTCCCGGGCTTCTTTTTCGGCCTTGACCAGGGCTCTGGCCAGGCCGCTGCCCATGCTGAGGGAACCTTCATAACCATGGACGGAAGGAAGCTTGCGAAGCAGCGTTTCTGTTTCTTTTCTCACGAAGTCCAGATTCAGGCCGCTGTGCTCCAGCAAACGGGGGATCAGCCCGCCCTCCTGATTTAATAGCGCAAAAAGCAGATGCCCGGAGACCACTTCCTGCTGATGGTTTTCCAAGGCGAGGTTTTGGGCGGATTGGATGGCTTCGCGGGATTTCTGGGTATATTGATTAGGGTTCATGATCATTCACCTCCGATAAAGATCGAACGGATTCAGAAAAGGTTTGCTCCAAATATTGACCAAATTTGACCTTAATACAAGAATGCCAAAAAATAGCTGGAAATGCAATGGTCAACAAGGATTAAAAGAGTTAGAAAATGAGAGAAAAAATGAGCATATTAGATCTATTTACGAAAAACGCAAATATTAGGCAATTTATGTTCAATCGGGTCTCCCGAAAGTCACAGAAGCGAGAAGGGAACCTGATGTGCTATAATGCAGATAAGCATCAAGGGAGCGTAAGAGCATGAACATACAGTCGCATTTACTCATGGCCATGGCCATGGAAAAACATATCAAAGAAAAATACCAGCTGGAGTTACGCTGGAATGTCTTCTATTACGGGAATATTCGTCCGGATCTGACCCCGAAAGGCGAGAAGAAGGCCCCTCACACCTTCAGGGACAGCCTGCCGGTTTTTATGCGCCATTGCAGCTATCTGTCCAGCCGGAGCCAGCTGACGCGGCCTGCGCTTTCTCTGATGAGCTTCAGACTGGGCCTGCTGCTGCATTACACCGCGGATTTTTTTACCTTTGCCCATCACGATGAGGCGCTTTTCGGGCAGACCATGGCACATTTCAAGTATGAAAATGCGCTTCTGGAGGCACTGTGGAAAGAATCCCGCAAAGACCCGCTGCTGCCAAGCCCTGTCGGGAAGCGCCTGGACGTTTTTATGCTGGAAGTGCTGCGGCAATACGATCAAGGGCCCCATAGCCCTTCCAGGGACGCGGATTATATTTATCATCTATCGATGATCGTCTGTGACCGGATCATTGAACGAATTTATCTGGAAAAAGCATTCCGCGAGAATACGATCATCCAATATGCGGCGCGGGTCCGGCAAATACATCCCATCCAACGAATCAGAGAAGGAGTGACAAGGCATGCACCTTGAGAGGCTGATCCTTTTCCGCGGAGTCATTCGTGATCCTTTGCTGGAGCAGTTCCTTCATGTCTACCAATTATCCAGACAGCCGGCTGCTTCCTTTGGGGAACTGGCAGACGCCTATTGCCTTCTAACGGCCAGGATTCTTGAGGCGTTGTCGGGGCTGCGGCATCGCTGGTCCGGAGACGGGTGGACCTGCCTGCTTCTGGAACGGATTCTTTCGGATGAAAATCTTTTCTCCTTCAAAGCCGAGAAGACCGGTCTGGAGGCCATGGACAAAGACCTGATGGAGCTTGCGGCCCGGGACTTGAGGCTTCTGGAGCCTCTGGGCCGGTTGACCTGGAGCGATCTGATCCGGCAAATTGCCGCGAAAAACCGGGACGGCGCGGCCTCGCTGCCCACCTGGAACCTGGACAGCCTTAGGATCGGGAAGAAGGAACCGGAGGGAAGCAAGGCCCAGGTATACCGCTATTTCTTTTCCCAAGCGTCTTGGGGAGAAGGCGCGGGGCTGTTGGCTTGTTATTTTCAACAGCAAGGCGTGGGGCTCCATGGGCGGTATTATGCGTTCCAATGGGATACAGAGGGTGCGGAGGGCGGCGGTTTCAGGCCGGTGCTGAACCGTGACCCTATAACGTTTGAAGGCATGTTCGGCTACGAGGAAGAACAGGCTCAGGTGATCCGAAACACCCGCCAGTTCCTGTCCGGCTTGCCGGCCAACAATGTTTTGCTTTACGGAGACCGGGGAACAGGCAAATCCTCCACAGTCAAAGCACTGATCAACCGGTTTGGACCGCTGGGCCTCCGTCTGATCGAAATCGGCAAAAGCCAGCTCCAGGACCTGCAGAAAATCATGGCCCTCCTGAAAGACCGGGGGATGAAGTATATCATTTATATCGATGATCTGAGTTTTTCAGATCAGGACTCCCAATATGCCGCCCTGAAAGCGGTGCTGGAGGGAGGGCTCAGCGCCACGCCGTCCAACGTTTTGATTTATGCCACCTCCAACCGCCGGCATCTGCTGCCGGAAAAGTTCACAGACCGGGATATAACCGGCATAAGCTGCGAAGATGTCCGGTTCATGGATACGATGCAGGAGAAGCTTTCTCTGGCCGACCGTTTCGGGATGACCGTTACTTTTGCCTCTCCGGACCAGAAGGCTTATCTGGCGATCGTGGAACAGATGGCTGTCCAAAGAGGTCTGCCGTTCAGCCGGGAAGCGCTGCGCAAGCGGGCCTTGTTGTGGGAGCTGCAGCAAAACAGCCGGTCGCCCCGCACGGCCAGGCAGTTTCTGGATGCACTCCAGGGCGAGCTCGGTTTGCAAAAAATGGAGGGGGAGCAGAGAATTTAAATAAAAATACACGGATTGATGATTGACATCCTGATGGAATGGGGTATAATTCTCTATAGGCTTTGTCCACCAACGGGAGATAGCTATCTATCCTTGGTGGACTTCGATTATTTATTGTAGAGTGAGCTTTGTTTCATAAGCCCGGATACCGTCCTTATTTAAGCGAAGCAACTCTTTGAGGAGGCGTGTTCAATGAAATCCTATCGAATCGCAGTCGTCGGCGCCACTGGGGCTGTAGGCACAGAAATGCTGAAGACACTTGAAAACTCAAAAATCAATATTGCGTCTGTCGTCCCGATGGCGTCCGTCCGAAGTTCCAATAAAACCGTTGAATTCAGAGGCGAGAAACTTCCGGTCCGGGTTGCCGGAGAAGGGGCCTTCAAGGACATCGACATCGCTTTGTTCTCCGCCGGCGGCAGCACCAGCAAGATGCTTTCCCCTATCGCCGCGGCCGAAGGTGCGCTGGTCATTGACAACAGCAATGCCTGGCGCATGGATCCGGACGTGCCGCTGGTGGTGCCTGAAGTCAATCCCTGGGCCGCCAAAAAGCACAGCAAAGGCATTATTGCCAACCCAAACTGCTCCACCATCCAGATGGTGGTGGCATTGAAACCCCTGCATAGCCTCTTCAAAATCAAACGCATCGTGGTTTCCACCTATCAATCGGTTTCCGGCACCGGACAGCGAGCCATCGATGAGCTGAAAAACCAGGTTAAAGCTTATGCGGTGGGTTTGCCGATGCCCGTGCAGACCTATCCTTACCAGATCGCCTTCAATTGTCTGCCTCAGATCGATGTTTTTGAAGAAAACGGCTATACCAAAGAAGAAATGAAGATGTTTTATGAAACCCGGAAGATTTATGAGGACGATGAGATCCTGATCAACGCAACAGCGGTCAGGGTGCCCACCCTGAACTGCCACAGCGAGTCTGTGAATATCGAAACCGCCAAGCCTCTGCCTTCCATCGGGGAAATTCGGCGCATCCTTGCGAATGCACCGGGCATCAAGGTCATGGATGACCCATCCAATCAGATCTATCCGATGCCGTATGATAAAGCTGGCACCGACGCGGTGTATGTGGGGCGGATCCGCAAGGACATTACCAATGACAACGGCCTGAATCTTTGGATCGTGGCGGACAATTTGCGCAAGGGTGCAGCGTTGAATGCGGTTCAGATCGCTGAACTGGTCGTCGAAAATGACTGGGTGAAGGGAGCTTAGCCATGCCCTTAGTGGTTCAGAAATACGGAGGGACTTCCGTCAGCACGGAGGAACGGAGACAACAGGTGATCGGCAAGATCATCAAATCAAAGGAAGCGGGCAATGATGTGGTGGTGGTGGTGTCCGCCATGGGTCGGAAGGGTGATCCCTATGCCACGGACACGCTCCTGGAAATGCTGAAGTCCGTTCCGGGAAAAGCGCCGTCGGACCGCACCAAGGACATGATCGCTTCCTGCGGAGAGATCATCTCGTCCTGTGTCCTGGCTTCATCCATCGAAGAACACGGTTATGCGGCGATGCCGCTGACCGGTTTCCAGGCGGGGATCCAGACCAACAATGAATTCACCAACGGCCTTGTGGAAAAGGTCGATACAAGCCGCATCCGGCAGATCCTGGCCACGGGCGCCATTGCCGTTGTGGCCGGATTCCAGGGCTGCAACGTTGAAAACGATCTGGTAACCTTGGGCCGCGGCGGCAGCGATACCACGGCCATTGCCTTGGGCGGAGCCATGAACGCTGAAGAAGTGATCATTTATACGGATGTGCCGGGCATCGCCTACACAGACCCCCGGATCATCCCCTCCGTACCGTTCCTTAAATCCATCGATTTTGCGCCCATGTATATCCTGGCCCGGACCGGGGCCAAGGTGGTCCATTACCGGGCTATTGAAACGGCGATCCAATTCAACCGGCCTTTCTGGGTGCGTTCAACCTTTTCCGAGGATCCCGGAACATTGATCGGGCAGAAAGGGGAGGCGCCGGGCGGACTGTTTGGCATCTCCCTGATGAAGGACCTGGTCCTGGCTTATCGGAAAAAAGACCCGTGCAAGCTTTTGGAAGAGCTGGCGGTCAACGAATGGTTCTACCGCCAGCATCCGCAGCGGGCGTCGGTCATTCTATCTCCGGAGAAGGTATGGAAGGTTCCCGCCGATTGCCAGATCAAAGAAGTCAGCATCATTACGCTGCAGTGGGATCCCGAAGCCGGCATCACACCGGAAACCGTTGCGACCGCCCTGGACAGTCACGGCATCGTAAGGGAGGCCTATTTCCCCGTTCCCCAAGGCGGCGCATGGGCCATCGAAAGCGCCCGTTCCAAGGAAGCGATCCTCGCATTGTACCGGGCGCCGCTGCATAAAAGAACCCCAGAGAATCGGGAACAAACCAGCAAATAATGCATAAGTATACACGTGTCTGCGATCCGAAACGTATTGCATCCGGAAGCAGACACGTTATAATTATAACGGTGTTTATTGAATTGTATTGTGGTGTATTCTCAATAAGCGGAAATAAATTGTCACCCGGCAGCCGATACGATATAATAATGAAATAAACCGAAATCATGCAGACAAGGCATGGGGCGGATCAATGACTGCGCTCCCTGCCTGTTTTTTAGGCGGAGGTATTAAAATGCATAAAATCGAAAAAGTCATGGTGGCCAACCGGGGAGAAATCGCCGTCAGGATCTTCCGGGCTTGCAATGAGCTGGGACTTAAAACTTTAGCCATCCATTCCAGGGAAGACATGTATAGCCTTTTCCGCACGAAGGCGGACGAGTCTTATTTGGTGGGCGAAAATTTAAGCCCCCTTGCCGCCTATCTGGACATTGATCGGATCATATCCCTGGCCCAGCGCAAGCGTGTGGATGCCATCCATCCCGGTTACGGCTTTTTGTCGGAGAATCCGGATTTTGCCGCCGCCTGCGAAAAGGCCGGGATCATCTTTATCGGTCCTCCCGCCGAGGTTCTGCAAAAGGTCGGCGACAAGATCAACGCCAAACAGGTGGCGAAGTGCTGCGGGGTTCCCACCATTCCCGGCAGCGAAGCGCCGCTTCAATCCGTGGAGGAAGCGGTTTCTCTGGCGGAAGAATTCGGATACCCGGTGATCCTCAAAGCGGCGGCCGGCGGCGGCGGGCGCGGTATGCGCCTGGCCAGCAACGAGGCTGAGCTGAAAGACGGATATTGCATGGTTAAGACGGAGGCCCGCAAAGCTTTCGGCAACGACGATATTTTTATCGAGAAGTATCTGGTCAATCCCAAACATATTGAAGTCCAGATCCTGGCGGACCAGCATGGCAATGTGGTCCATCTGTTCGAACGGGACTGCTCCGTCCAGCGACGTTACCAAAAAGTCGTGGAATATGCGCCGGCATTCACCGTGTCCGAAGAGATCCGCCAGGCTTTGTATCGCGATGCCGTGGCCATTGCCAAGGATGTCAACTATATCAACGCCGGAACGGTGGAGTTCCTGGTGGACAGCACCGGCCGTTATTATTTCATTGAAATGAATCCTCGGATCCAGGTGGAGCATACGGTCACAGAAATGGTGACCGGCATCGACCTGGTGCAGGCTCAGGTCCTGATCGCGGAAGGCTATGCCCTGAACTCACCGGAAATTGGCATCACATCTCAGGAAAGCATCCAGATGAGAGGCTTTTCGATCCAGTGCCGCGTCACCACAGAGGATCCTCGCAACAACTTTCTGCCAGACACCGGAAAAATCACCACATACCGCAGCGGCGGCGGCTTCGGCGTCCGTCTGGACGCAGGCAATGCCTTTGCCGGGGCTGAGATCAGCCCTTATTATGACAGCCTGCTGGTGAAGATCACCACCCATGACCGCACGTTTTTGGGCGCCATCAAGAAATCCCTTCGTTCCATCGGAGAGATCCGGGTCCGTGGCGTGAAGACCAACATCGCCTTCATCTACAACATTTTACGAAACTCTGTTTTCCAATCCGGCATGTGCCATACGAAATTTATTGACGAGACACCGGAACTTTTTGACATCGAGCCCTCCCAGGACCGGGCCACCAAGGTCCTCAGATTCCTGGGGGAGAAGATCCTTAACGAGGAGATTACCTGCAAACCCAGCTTTGACAAGCTGCGGGTGCCCGAAGGCTATGAACAGGCCCCTCAGGGCGGTCTCAAACAGCTGCTGGATACCCAAGGCCCGGAAGCGGTGCAGCGCTGGATCCTGGACCAAAAGAAGCTCCTGATCACGGATACGACCCTGCGGGATGCCCATCAATCCCTTTTGGCCACCCGGCTGCGGACCCGCGATATGCTGAAGATCGCGCCGGCCACCGCGCATGTGCTGAAAGATACGTTTTCCTTGGAAATGTGGGGCGGTGCCACCTTTGATGTAGCTTACCGGTTCCTCAAGGAATCCCCTTGGGTGCGTCTTGAAGAATTGCGGCAGCGCATGCCCAACGTCCTTTTCCAGATGCTTTTCCGGGGCGCCAATGCGGTAGGGTATACCAACTACCCTGACAACGTGATCAAATCCTTTGTTCGGGAAGCCGCTGAAAGCGGCATCGACGTCTTCCGGATTTTTGACTCCCTGAACTGGCTTCCCGGCATGGAGCTGGCCATTGAGGAAGTCTTGAAATGCGGCAAGATCGCCGAGGGAACCATATGCTATACCGGGGACATCGACGATCCGGGACGGGATAAATACAATCTCGAATATTACGTGAAAATGGGCAAGGAGCTGGAGCGCCGCGGCATCCACACCCTGGCCATCAAGGATATGTCCGGGCTTCTGAAGCCTTATGCCGCCCGAAAACTGGTAACAGCCCTCAAAAATGAAGTCGGTGTGCCGATCCATCTGCACAGTCACGATACCAGCGGCAACCAGATCGCAACCTATTTGATGGCCTCCGAAGCTGGCGTCGACATCGTGGACTGCGCCATCAGCAGCCTGTCTTCCTTGACCAGCCAGCCTTCCATGAATTCTTTGGTGGCCGCGCTGCAGGGGACGGAGCGGGATACCGGTTTTTCTCTGGAGGAGCTCCAAAAGCTTTCCAAGTATTGGGAGGATGTCCGTCCGATGTACCAGCAGTTCGAGGCGGACATGAGGACACCCAACGCGGACATCTACCGGTATGAGATCCCCGGCGGCCAATACACCAACCTGAAGCCCCAAGTGGAAAGTCTGGGGCTGGGCCATCGTTTTGACGAGGTCAAAGAAAAGTACCGTGAGGTCAATGATATCCTCGGGGATATCGTCAAAGTCACACCATCCTCAAAGATGGTGGGGGATCTGGCCATTTTCATGGTTCAGAACAACTTGGACAAAGGCAATCTCGTGGAGGAAGGCAACCGTCTGAATTTCCCGGACTCGGTGGTCAGCTATTTCAAAGGCATGATGGGACAGCCAGCAGGCGGCTTCCCCAAGGACCTGCAGCAGGTTGTCCTGAAAGGCGAGGCTCCGATCACTTGCCGGCCTGGCGAATTGCTGCCGCCGGTGGATTTCGACCAGGTATTCGTCCAGCTTTCCGAGAAGCTTAAACGGGAGCCCACCAGCCGGGACATGATCGGATGGTGCCTCTATCCAAAAGTTCTGGAAGACTTCATCAAATACCGACATGAAAATGCGGATATCAGCCGAATGGAGACTTCGGTTTTCTTCATGGGCATGGTCCCTGGCGAAACCACCGAGCTGACCATTGAAGACGGCAAAACCTTGATGATCAAATACATCGGACCCGGCGAAGTCAACGAGGACGGCACCCGGAATGTTCATTTCGAGCTGAACGGCATCCGGCGTGAAGTGTCCTGCAAGGACAAGGCCATCGAAGGAAAAATTTCAAAAGTCCGCATGGCGGATCCTCATGACAAACAGCAGATCGGTTCCAGCCTGCCCGGCGCCGTATCCAAGATCCTGGTCAAGGAAGGCGCGGAAGTCAAAGAGAATCAGGCTCTGGCAGTAATCGAAGCGATGAAGATGGAAGTCAGCATCGTAGCGCCGGTAGCCGGAATCGTCAAGACGATCATGATCCGGGAAGGTCAAAGCGTCAAAGCCGGTGAACTGCTGATCACCTTGGGCTGAAAATAGCAATCCAAAACAACAGGCAGGAGGCGCGTCTCCTGCCTGTTGTTTTCAACAACCAAGACATAGGCGGGTGAATCCATGAAAAAAGTTGCGTCGGTTTATATTATCCTGGCTGCCGCCTTGTGGGGCGGGACGGGTGTTTTTGTAAGGAACCTTAGCGCCGCAGGCCTCTCCCCGGTGCAGATCGCCGTGGTTCGTGTGACGGTGTCCGCAGTGGTCATGCTGGTGTATCTTCTTGCAAAGGATCCCCGGCTATTGCGGATCGATCTGAAGCATTGGGTCTATTTTTTCGGCACCGGGATGCTTAGCCTGAGCTTCTTCAATGTCTGCTATTTCACGGCCATTCAGTACAGCACCCTGGCGGCTGCCGCCGCGTTGCTCTACACGGCGCCGACCTTTGTCATGCTTTTATCCGTGCTGGTCTTTCATGAACCCATGAGCTGCAGGAAGTTTCTGGCTTTAGCCATGACCTTTGCCGGCACGGTCCTGGTGACCGGTGTCCTGGCCGGCAATGGCGGGGTATTGGAAGGAAAAGCGATCCTGGCTGGGCTCGGCGCCGGATTCGGCTACGCGCTCTACAGCATTTTCGGCAAAGTCGCTTTGAATCATTATCATCCGGCGACCGTCAGTTTCTATACGTTCGTTTTTGGATTCATGGGGCTTATTCCCTTTGCACATATGGGCAGCGCGGTTCACCTGCTCTTTTTGCCCCAAACCTTGATCAATGGCTTGGGCATCGGTGTTCTGTGCTGTATGCTGCCCTATTTATTTTACTCCATGGGCCTGGCCAGAGTGGAAGCCAGCCGGGCAGCGATCCTTGCCGCGGCGGAACCTGCGGTGGCGGCGTGGCTGGGCATTGCCTTTTTTCAAGAAGCGCTGACCTTGGTCAAACTGCTCGGCATGGCATTCATTCTCGGCGCGATCGGGATCCTCAATACAAAAAGCGGCGGCAAAGATGCCTCTGCCAGGGAAGCCTCATAAAGAAATTCCATGCGGAAGGGAAGGATTGTTGATTGAAGCATATAAAAAATGATATGATATAAAAAAGTCCAAAAGGAGGAGCCGCCATGGAAGAAGCTTTGATGAAAGAACTGGAAAACCTGCGCGAAGAGAATCAGATCCTGAGGGCCTCTCTGGAAGAAGTCCGCAAGGAAGGCTTCGATCAGGAACCGGCCTCTTTCGACGACCTGCTGAAGGATTTTGGAGGCAAGCTGAATAAGGTTCTGGAACAAGTCAAAGACCAGCTCAAGGAACCCACTGCAAAAGCGGCGGAAAAGCTGGAAGTCCAAATGGAAAAGAATCCGGTGCCCTTTTTATTGGCTGCCTTTGGCGCCGGTTATGTGATCAGCCGTTTGCTGGATCGGAGATGATTATATGGAAGAGATCACCCGGTATATCCTGAATATGCTTGAAATTATGGAGACTGAGCTGAAACTGATCCGGATCGGCATGGCCAAAACGGCAAAAGGCATCAGCTGGTTCGGCATGGGCGTATTTTTACTGGGGCTGGGCTTGATTCTTCTGGCTTGGACTATTTTTACCGGTCTCACCCTTTTGATCGGCAAAGTTGGCGCCGGATTGGTCACCTCGATCCTGATCCTGCTGTTGGGAGGTGCTTTTCTGTGGAAAGGAAGCAAGACCTTGAAGTAGAAGCCCGGGAGCAAGCCAAGCTTGAGGAAGCAAAAGCCCGCCTATTAGACAATGCCCAGGCGCTGACCTTCCGAAAATATGTTGAACAGCATCCGGCAATCGCGCTGGCCGGCGCTTTTTTTACCGGGATCCTCCTCGGGGGCTCTTTGAACGTCAAGGAACAGATTCGTGATATGACCATGCAAACTTTGAAGAAAGATCTTCTGCGAAAGCTTTTCAAATAATCTCCGAGGTTCGGGGCACAAATCAGAATTTCGGGCGCAAAGCCGGCCATGGCTGAGCGCCTTCTTAAATGAGCTACAATTTAATCTGGATTTATGGTATATTGTACAATTAGAGAAATGAAATAAACGGGTCGATCAGAATATGATTTTGAGGGGGATATTTTTATGAGCATCCATTCCATGGCGGCCAGCCATGCAGCCGGTAAAGGCAGCGAGCCCGATTCCGTGTTCGCGGTGGTATCCAGAGTCCGTGAAGCCCAGAAACAGCCTGATGCCGATCAAATCGTTGACGGCTCCATCGGCGCGATTTTCGATGAGAAAGGGCAGTTCTCCATTTTGCCCGTCGTCAATGAGCTATACCGCCAGCTGACGCCGGATGACCTGATGAATTATGCGACCATCACCGGATCGCCGGAATTCCTGCAGGCCGCCATCGACTATACCTTCCAGGGATTCCAGCCGGCAGGGACCATCGCCAAAGCGGTAGGGACGCCCGGCGGCACCGGCGCCATCCGATCGATGATTTACAATTATCTCAACAATGGCGAAACGGTCCTGATCCCGGACTGGTACTGGGCGCCTTACAAAACCATTGCCGAGGAGAACCAACGGCGGGCAGAAACCTACACCATGTTTGATGAGGATCTTAAATTTTCAACAACGGATCTGAAGGCGAAGGTCAAGGCGCTGCTTCAGAAGCAGGATAATGTGCTGGTGCTATTCAACACACCCGGACACAATCCCACCGGCTACAGCATGTCTCTGGAAGACTGGTCGGATCTGATTCCCTTCTTCAAAGCCTGTGCCCTTGAAACCGGCAAGCATATCGTGATCGGCCTGGACATGGCGTATGTGGATTATTGCGGAGACCCCATAGAAGCGCGCCGTTTCCTTGGGATGTTCAAGGATCTGCCGGAAAACCTCTTCGTTGCCATCGCCTTCAGCATGTCTAAATCCTTCCTGGTCTATGGTATGCGTTCCGGGGCTTTGATCGGATTCTCCACATCCGCGGAAATCATGAACGATTTCTCCAACATCCATTCCTTCTCCGGCCGCGGCACCTGGTCCAACGGTTCCCGAGGCGCTCAGCAGCTGTTGGCTAAAATTGTGAGGGATCCCGCTTTGACGGCCCGTGCCAATAAAGAACGCCAGGCGTTGGCCCAGCTGGTCATCGACCGTGCCAACATTTTCGTCAGGGAGGCTGCGGAAGCGGGCCTGAGGATCCTGCCTTATTTCGGGGGATTCTTTATCACCATTCCTGCGAAAGACCCGAAAGCTTTGGCGAAGAAGCTCGAGGAAGAAAAGGTTTTCCTTGTGCCGATGGCCAAGGGGATCCGTCTGGCGGTTTGCGCCGTTCCGAAATCAAAAATGCCCGGACTGGCCGGTCGTATTAAAAAAGCCATGGACGCCATCGAAGGGTAAATCGCTTCGAATACGGGAAGACCGGCCCGATTCTCCGGGCGCTGACCGAGCAAATCGATAGGAGGCCGAAGCCATGGAAGAAAAGAAGATCCTGGTCGTCGACGATGATGAGAATATCTGCCGCTTGCTGAAAATGTACCTTGACAATGAAGGCTTCAAGGTTTTCATTGCCAATGAAGGGGCGAAAGCCCTGGCGTTTTTCGAAAAAGAGGATATTGACCTGATTATTCTGGACATCATGCTTCCGGTTATGAATGGGTGGGAGGTCTGCCGGGCGGTTCGCAAAACCAGCACGGTGCCGATCATCATGCTGACTGCCAGGGATATGCTGGAGGATAAGCTGCAAGGCTTTGACTACGGAGCGGATGACTATATGGTCAAGCCTTTTGAAACCAAGGAGCTGGTCGCCAGGGTCAAAGCCCGGCTGAGAGAAAAGCCGGAAGCCGACGAAGAAAATGGTTCGAAGCCCATCCTATCGGCGGGCAATCTGCAGGTGGATCTGGGCAGATACCAGGTCCGTCTTGGCGAGGGCGTCGTTGAGCTTAAGCCAAAGGAGATCCAGCTTCTTTATTTTTTGCTGCAGCACAAAAATATGGTTTTTTCCAGGGAACAGTTGCTTGAAAAGGTCTGGGGATACAGTTATTACGGCGACACCCGGACGGTGGATGTGCACGTCAAGCGGCTTCGCGAGAAGCTGGAGAAACCGGAAAACACATGGCAGATCAAAACGGTTTGGGGCGTAGGCTACAAGCTGGAGGGCGAGTCATAGTATGTTCAAGTCCATGTTTTCCAAACTGCTTACCGGATATCTTATTATTTTTGTTTTGACCGTGGCCGCCTTTTCCGCGGCCATGTCTTTCATATACCAGGGATTCGTCTTCAGCGAAAAAGAAAAGGCCCTGGCCTTGGGGGGACAGGAAGTCCGGCGGCAGATCGTTGCTTTCAAGCAGGGGGAAATCAGCCGGGAGGAACTTGAAACCTCCATGGATTCTGTGGGCTACGTCATGGATTCCAGAATCTATGCGCTGGAGCTGAACAAGGATTCCCTGCAGCAGCAGATGCAGATGACTGAGGATAATTTGTCGGTCAGCAGCAACCTGATTCCGGATCTGGGAAAAATCATGGAAGGAACAAAGGTCTTCCGAAAAAGGGAGTATTCCCAGGACCTGGATTCCTATGTGGTTTTTTATGGCATGCCCTGGGAATTGGACGGGGAAATCAAGGGGGCCATCCTGCAGTATTCTCCGGTGGAAAAAATCCGGAGCGGAATCTTGGATATGTATTATCAGATATGGATGCTGGCGGCCGCCGTTACCGTCTTCAGCGTTGTCGTCATCTATCTGTTTTCTGCTAAAACCTCCAAATCTTTGCGAGCGATGGAGAAAGCAGCCGCCCAGCTGGCTTCCGGAGAACCCGTGGCGGACATCCAGGCCTTCGATAGCCGGGATGAAATCGGCCGCCTGGTGACCGCATTCAATACCATGAAGCAGCGCCTGGTACAGATCGAGACCATGCGCCGGGACTTTATTGCAGGGATTTCTCACGAGCTCCGAACGCCTCTGACATCGATCCTTGGATTTGTTCAGGGCATCCAGGACGGGCTCGTGCCCAAAAGCGAGATTCCCGGTGTCCTCAAAATCATTCAGGATGAAACCCGCCGCATGATAAGCTTGACCGGGGAGATCCTGGACCTGGTCAAGCTTGAGTCCGGGACCAGTGAACTCTATCTTGAACGATTCCGGATTTTCGAAGCCCTGGCCTTCATTATTGGCTCCCTCCATGTCAATGAAAAAAAACCTGGACTGACGGTTGAAATGATTTGCCCTGAAGACCTGATCATCCGTGCGGATGCGGACCGCTTCCGGCAGATCATGCTGAATTTATTAAGCAATGCCATAAAATATACCGATGCGCCCGGCCAAGTCATGGTCGAAGTGGAACGCCTGGAGCGGGGTGCGAAAATCAGCGTGGCAGACACAGGATGCGGGATCGAAGCCGATGAGCTCCCCTTCGTTTTCGAACGATTCTATCGGACCGACAAATCCCGCCATTCCAGCACCGGCGGCGCCGGCCTGGGTCTTAATCTTGCAAAAGCCTTGGTTGAACAGCATGGCGGGGCCATTGGGATCGAAAGCGAAGCGGGGGTAGGAACCAGGATATGGTTTACCCTTCCGGATCAGGAGGATCAGGCGTCAGATAAAGTTTAAAATCTGTTAACAAAACGCTGACATTCTGTTAAATATTTTTGGTGCGATATAGGGTATAATGACATGTGAAGGGGGCGTTCGATGTGTTTGTAAAAACATCAAGGCTTGCTCATGCAGCCGGCTTCCTCCTCTTGCTTTTCATCCTCGGTGCTGTGCCGTTGGGGTGCGGCGCGGAGGAACAGGCAAAAATCAAAACCACAGACTCCATGCTGCAGACCACTGAAGGCCTTGTGCTGGAGGGCTCGGGACCTTTCCCGGCAACATTGCTGGCACGGTCCAACAACACTTTGTCCAATGAGGAAAATCAATTGGTGCTTCAGGAGATTTCCATGGAGCTGGATAAGGTCATTGACTTGGCTGGACAGCTTGAGGTGATCGATGACCATGATATCAACAAGAAGGTCATCGACGATCAAAGCGAGGCTATGACAGACGGAACCGGGGAGGAGGTAGTTCAGTGAAAAAGAAATGCATGATATTCAGTCTCGTCTTTTGCCTGACGATGCTTCTGTCCATGCCGCTGCTGGCCGATGGCATTCTGGATCAGACGGTCAATGCTGCCGTCAGCAACGAGCCGATCACGGATATTTTGACAAGGCTTCGGGATGAACGGGCCAATCTGGTCAGTGCGCAGACCGAGGTGATGATTCAGGCCAATGAGGCCAAGCTGCGGGTCGAGATCATCCTTACCGAGAGCATTGAGCAAAAAAAGGCCTTGACCGCCGAACAGCTGGAGAGCCTGAAGAAGGATCTGGAAACCATCAAGAGCGCCCAGGATATCCTGAATTCTGTTCTGACAGACATCCGCAATACAGCAACCAATTATGCGGAGTTCATGCCTTCCAGAGAATATCTTTACACATTGATCAAGCTATATAGTGAAAAGTCGCTGCAGTTGTACGATGTGGCCAAGGCCCTGGAATATGTCGCAGCCGGCGCTTGATCCGTTCTTGAGTAAAACCCCATCTGCGAAGACATGCTGTTGAGGAAACACCTTTGAGCAGCTGATCAGATACATAAAGAATCCGCTGGCCGCATATCATGGCCAGCGGATTTTCAGTTTTAAAAATCTGGAAAACAGAAATGAATCTGAATTCATCACGCCCTGAGGAGCGGTAAAATCGTCCGGAGGATCGCCTGATGGACCTCCTCGGGGGAGGCATCCCCTTGGATACGCAGGATTTTATGGCCTTTTCCCGATAAATAGTCGATGGCGGCTTCATATTGCCTCTGAATCGCCTGTTGTTCTTTTAACTCTTCATACATGTCCTGGTGACTGCGCCCTTTTGCCAGCCGCTCCGCCGCCACTTCGGCGGGCAGCTCCAGAAACAGAGTGATGTCCGGCACAAGGGCAAAGGCGTTGGCAGTATAAACCCAATCCAGACCCAGTTCCCGGGCCTGATAGGCTAAAGAAGACAGGACATAACGATCCGACACCACATGAATGCCTTGGTCCAGCTTATCCATGATCCCGGCCTCCTGGCCGCCTTCATGGCTGCGGTAGATATGATCCGTCCGGTCGGCGGCAAACAGCAGCGCCATGGTCTTTTCGTCGAAACGCTGAAGCCGCTTCTTGAGAGCCAGGCGGATCACATTGCCGATCGGGCCATCGGTGGGTTCCCAGGTCGCCCAAGCGGGGCCAAAAACCGCGCCCTCCCCGTCAAACCATGCTTTTAATTGATGGAGCTGGGTGGTGCTTCCGCAGCCGTCCAAGCCTTCGATCACGATGAATTTCCCTTTGTTTGCCATGGGCCGACACATCCTATTCCGTTTTAATGGTAAAAAAGGTCTATGCGTGGATTCCCGCTCTGCAGCCATCCGGACTGTAACATAATTATCATACTTGAATCCTGGTGATTTGAGAAGGCATTCATGGACAGAAAAGGAAAAAAGCGGCAGAGCGCCCATAGCCGCGCAAGGGATGACGTGATTGCTGAAAAATATAATTATTATAAAAGAACCGGCAACCTCCGGTTTTGCCTTGACGAAGGGATTAGATTTCTGTACTATTAATCATGCGCACGAACCAAAGAATCATATAAATGATTTAAAACTTAGCAGAACGCGAGCAGAACAAGGAGAAGAAGCCATGCTGGTTCTAAAAGACATAAAATTCGATGCTTACCATGAAGGCAAAAAAATCGAAATCATCAAAGGAATCAATCTGACCCTGGAATCCGGCAAGCTCTATGTGATTACTGGTCCAAACGGCGGCGGGAAGTCGACCCTGGCCAAGATCATCATGGGCATTGAAAAATCCACATCGGGCGAAATCTGGTTTGACGATCAGAACATCACTGAATCCAGCATCACGGATCGGGCCAAGCTGGGCATCGGCTATGCCTTCCAGCAGCCGCCCCGTTTTAAAGGCATCAAGGTCCGTCAGCTGCTGAATTTGTCCGCCGGACATCGGGTGGACTGCCGCAATTGTAAAAACTCTCTGGTGGAAGTGGGCCTTTGCACACAAGATTATATCAACCGGGATGTGGACACCAGCCTTTCCGGCGGTGAGCTGAAGCGCATTGAGATCGCAACCCTGCTGAACCGCAAACTGAAGCTGGCGCTTTTTGACGAGCCCGAAGCCGGTATCGATTTGTGGAGCTTCTCCAAACTGACCGAAACCTTTTCCAAGATGCACCAAAACCAGGAGGGAACCATCGTCATCATTTCCCACCAGGAACGCATCCTGGAACTGGCCGACGAAATCATCATGGTCAGCGAAGGGCTGATCCAGCGCCAGGGACCCAAGGATGAGATCCTTCCGATGATCTTAAAGGGCCCCAGCTGTTATTGCGACTTTACAAAAGGAGGTAAACCCGGTTATGACTGTGTTAGATGACCATCTTCTGGAAACGGTTGCTGATCTTCATGGGGTACCTGAAGGGGCTTACAATATACGCAAAGACGGCAAAGCTGTGGAACGTAAATCCACTGCCAACATCGACATCGTTTCCAAGCAGGATAAACCCGGCATTGACATCATCATCAAGCCCGGGACGAAAAACGAAAGCGTTCATATCCCGGTGATCCTGACTCAGGAAGGCTTCAAGGATATGGTGTACAACGACTTCTACATCGGCGAGGATGCGGACGTCCTGATCGTCGCCGGCTGCGGCATCAGCAGCTGCGGATCCGGGGACAGCCAGCATGACGGCATCCATAATTTCCATATCGGCAAGAATGCCCACATCCGATATGTTGAGAAGCATTACGGAGAAGGGGAAGGAACCGGCCAACGGAT
>CALMWJ010000051.1 GCA_937873525.1 uncultured Peptococcaceae bacterium
CATACAAAGGACAAACACCAAAAAACCAATTTTCGTCATCTTGGGCATGGGTTTGATATCTCTCTTAACAGTGTTCATAAAAAAACCTCCTATTCTACGCTCGTCCATGTCAACCTTTTGCCTGACTGTCGTTCGGAATATGGTCTTTCCCCACCTCCCTGCCTTTATTACGATGAGCTCTTCATATAAAAAACCGCCGGCATAAGAAAAACCTTAAGTTCTAAATATAGAACTTAGTGTTTTTTACTTAAACCAGCGGTTTTAAGTTCCCTGTAGGGAACTTCCCACCATCAGTTTATGACTGCGGCAACCGGAACGCAGGCGAACCGGACGCCAAGCAATATAAGGGATCATTCACTGAATATTTCTTGAAGTTTTCGTTCCGTGATGATCACCGTCACAGCGATTTCAGTGGCAGGATCATAATCATTTAATACCGTACTGACCTTCACATCCCGGAGGTTGTCCTCAATCTTTTCTCTTAGTCGAATTTTACATTCATCCAGCAATGCAATATCCGTCATGCGCGTGACGAACCGATTCGACTTGTCAAGAATGGTCAGTCCGGGCAGCCTGGAGTGCTCGCCGACAATCATGATTTTGTTGCCGATCACGTCGATCGTCAGCCGTTTCAATCCAAAATGAAATACTTCTTTGTACATGCTGTCGAATAATCTTAGCAGGTCGCGCTTGAATGTGCTCATGTTCATACTCAAGGTTTCGCGCCTCCAAAACATAGACCTTTGGGTCTAAAATACATATATCTTATTCTACAAATTATAAGATTATCCTTCTTAGAACCACAAAATCATGATGAGCACCTTTTGATTCCTTTTGAAATCCTCATAGCCCTCCCCCAATTAATTTGATATACTCGAAAAAACAACATTGGTATTGGTTCCACCTTTTCCCCGATGGTCACGAAACCACGGCAAGACAAGCAGGTCTGAGCTGAGTTGATCAAACCGACGATAAGGCAGGCGGCATAATATATGTCAGATTTATTAAAAGATCTCAATGAAGCACAGCGGCAGGCCGTCACGTCGACAGAAGGCTTTATCCGCGTCATTGCGGGAGCGGGGTCCGGAAAGACCCGGGCGCTGTCCCATCGTTTTGCGTACCTGGTCAACGAGATTGGCATCATGCCTTCCAACATTCTCTGCGTCACCTTTACCAATAAATCCGCCAATGAAATGAGACAGCGCATCCGGCGTCTGACGGGCGACAACGACACGGGGTACATCAGCACGTTTCACAGTTTCTGTGTGTCGGTGCTCCAGGAAGACATCCATGCCGTACAGTACCCGAAAAACTTCCTGGTGCTGGATAATGCGGACATCGACGCCATGTTGAAGATCATTTATGAAGCGAGAGGTCTCACCCTGCGCCACAAAACCTTCTCCGACGCCCGGGACATGATCGAGATCCGCAAGATCTTCAAGGATCCCGACTATTACGAAGCCATGATTGCCATGCCCTTGGACAAACTTCAGCAAAAGTACCTGGAGGCTGTGGAAACGGATGACATCATCTTCTGGGGCTATCTCTATCAGGAAAAGAAATGCTTTGGCCTCGACTATAATGACCTCATCAAATATGTCCTCTATATATTCGATACCAGCGAAGCGATCCGGTTAAAATGGCAGCAGCGCCTGGAATACATCATGATCGACGAATACCAGGACATCGACGAACTGCAATACCGGCTCATGAAGGTTCTCTGCGCCTATCATAAAAATCTGTTTATCGTCGGTGATCCGGATCAGACGATCTATACCTGGAGAGGCGCCAGCGTCCGCTATCTGCTGGACTTCGACAAAGCCTTCGAAAACGTCCGGACCATCCTGATGATGGAAAACTACCGTTCCACACCCCAAATCGTTGCCGCCGCCAATTCCCTTATCCGCAGCAACAAGCAGCGTATCGAAAAAGACTTGCTTTCTCTGTTGCCGGAGGGTTTTCCGGTGGTCTATCACCATGCCAAAACCGCAGAGGCGGAAGCCCAGTGGATCTCGGCACAGCTCAAAGCGCTGGCTGCCCAGGGCATCAGGCTCAGCGATATCGCGGTTCTTTACCGGGCCCATTAT
>CALMWJ010000052.1 GCA_937873525.1 uncultured Peptococcaceae bacterium
TCAGTTGCAGATTCGATAAAGATCGCATCTTCAGATGGATTGTATCCACCCTCGAACCAAATTGCCCAAAAATGGCGAAAACAAAGGCCCGGTGACTTTTTGCTCTGTCCCCTTCGTGCGGCCGCCGCAAAAAGTCCCCGTCCCCCAAAATTCAAAAAAAGCACCGCCCCTCGGCGGTGCTTTTAACCATTTAACTGATCTTTTCAGCCATCATTTCATCCTGCTTGAGGGCAGCCAGCCGTGCCTGTTCCAGCATCATGTCTTTGACCTTCATGAGCCGGCTCAAGTTGCCGCGTTCGTTCTCATCAAGCTTCATCACGATGTACTTGATGGTCTCCTGCAGCTGGGGAATCATGACGTACTCCAGCGCGTTGACCCGGCGGCGCGTCTTTTCGATTTCCTGCGCCAGCATCTGGGCCGTTTTTTCCAGCTGCGCCAGAAGCAGCATCTCCTCAAGGATGTTGGACAGCGTGATCACCGCGTCGTCCAGTTCCCCGGAAGTGGTTGCCAGGCCGTAGGGGAAAATCTCGGAGGCATCCTCGCTGAGGGTTTTGAAATCATAGAGCGGCACATTGACCGACATAATGTTGCGGTACTTCAGACTGAGCGAAACGTTCTGCTTCGGATACATCAGCGCTTCCTCAAGAAATTCCGGAGACATCACCGCAGAGGCCACCGCGAAGCTTTTGTGGGCCTGCATCAGCGCGGCTTCCACCGATTGGCGGAGGTCGTGGTTCTGGTGGACGATGCTGAGGAACTGTTTCATCAGTTCATCCCGCTTGTCCTTCAGCAGCTTGTGGCCGCGGCGGGCGGTGACCAGGCGTCGTTTCAGGCGGGTGAGCTCCATCCGGGTCGGGTTCACATTGAGACGGGCCATCTTAACCCCTCCTGACTAATTATCTTCTAGAGGCCAATACTTGGCGATCATGTCCGGCTTGATACGTTTCAGCTCGTTTTTCGGCAGGATCGTCAGCAGGCGCCAGCCCAGATCCAGGGTTTCCTGGATGGTCCGGTTGGTTTCGTAGCCTTGGGAAACATACTGCTTCTCAAATTGGTCAGCGAATTTGGCGTACTGCTTGTCAATATCCGTCAGAGCCGCTTCGCCGAGGATCGTCATCAATTCCTTGGCATCCTTGCCGCGGGCGTAGGCCGCGAACAGCTGGTTCATGGTGCTGGCATGGTCCTCACGGGTTTTGCCGGCGCCGGTCCCTTTGTCCTTCAGACGGGACAGGGAGGGCAGCACGTCGATGGGCGGCTTCAGACCCTTGCGGTACAATTCGCGGGACAGGATGATCTGACCCTCGGTAATGTAGCCGGTCAAGTCGGGAATGGGATGGGTCTTGTCGTCTTCCGGCATGGACAGGATGGGGATCATGGTGATGGAGCCCTCACTGTCCAGACGGCGGCCGGCACGTTCGTACATGGTGGCAAGGTCCGTGTAAAGGTAGCCGGGATAGCCGCGGCGTCCGGGCACTTCCTTACGGGCGGCGGACACTTCGCGCAGCGCCTCGGCATAGTTGGTGATGTCGGTGATGATGACCAGCACCTGCATCCCCTTGTCAAAGGCCAAGTATTCCGCAGCGGTCAGCGCCATACGGGGCGTAGCGATACGTTCGATGGCCGGGTCGTTGGCCAGGTTCATGAACAGCACAGTGCGGTCGATGGCGCCGGTTTTCTTGAAGTCGGAGATAAAGAAATCCGCTTCTTCAAAGGTGATACCGACGGCAGCGAAAACCACGGCGAACTTGGATTCCGTACCGAGTACCCGCGCCTGGCGGGTGATCTGGGCGGCCAGCTCAGCGTGGGGCAGACCGGAGCCGGAGAAAATCGGCAGCTTCTGGCCGCGGACCAGGGTGTTCAGGCCGTCAATGGCAGAAACGCCGGTTTGAATGAATTCGGAAGGATAGTCGCGGGCCGCCGGATTGGTGGGCGTTCCGTTGATGTCCATCCGCTTTTCGGCGAGGATTTCCGGGCCGCCGTCAATGGGATTGCCCATGCCGTCAAAGACCCGGCCCAGCATGTCGGAGGACACGCCGAATTCAATGCCGTGGCCCAGGAAACGGACCTTGGAACCGGCCAGGTTGATGCCGGCGGAGCTTTCGAACAGCTGGACCAGCGCGTTGGTGCCGTTGATTTCAAGCACCTTGCAGCGGCGCAGCTCCCCGCTGGGCAGTTCGATCTCGCCCAATTCGTCGTAAGTGACATTGTCAACGTCCCGGACCAGCATCAGCGGGCCGGCGACCTCCTGGATCGTACGATATTCCTTAATCACAGAGCCTCACCTCCTGCTTCCGTCAGCTCAGCGATCTGAGCTTCCATTTCCTTGATGATCTCGCCGTAAACCTGCTCGTATTCTTCCTGCGGAACGTCTTTGCCGCGGCCGATCCGGTCCCGGGCGGGAATGGAGAAGAGCATTTTCATGGGCGCATCGGCAGCCAGTGCCTTCTTGCCCAGTTTATTGAAGGTCAGGATCATTCTCAGAAGCATGAATTGTTTGCCGAAGGAGGTGTAAGCGTCCGTATCCACAAAGGCGTTTTGCTGCAGGAAGTCTTCGCGGATCATGCGGGCCACTTCCATGGTCAGGCGGTCCTGAGGGGAGAGGGCGTCGATACCCACCAGACGAACGATTTCGTTCAGCTCGCTTTCCTGCTGCAGGATACCCAGGGCCTCGCCGCGCTGAGCCATAAAGTCTGTGTTGATGTTGCTGTTGAACCATTGGGAGAGCCGGCCTTCATAGAGGGAATAGCTGTTGAGCCAGTTGATGGCCGGGAAGTGGCGGGCATAGGCCAGACTGGCGTCCAAACCCCAGAAGACCTTCACGATGCGCAGGGTGGCCTGGGAAACCGGTTCGGAGATGTCGCCGCCGGGAGGTGAAACGGCGCCGATGGCGGTCAGGGAAGCCATGCGGCCGTCGCTGCCCAGGCACTTGATGGAGCCGGCCCGTTCGTAGAACTGGGCAAGACGGGAAGCCAGGTATGCGGGGTAACCTTCTTCACCGGGCATTTCTTCCAGACGTCCGGACATTTCACGGAGCGCTTCCGCCCACCGGGAGGTGGAGTCGGCGATGACGGCCACGGAATAGCCCATGTCGCGGAAATATTCCGCAATGGTGATGCCGGTGTAAACTGAAGCTTCACGGGCTGCAACCGGCATGTCGGAGGTGTTGGCGATCATAACCGTCCGCTTCATCAGGCTCTCGCCGGTGCGGGGGTCGGTCAGTTCAGGGAATTCCCGGAGCACGTCGGTCATTTCGTTGCCGCGTTCGCCGCAGCCGATGTAAACCACGATGTCCACGTCAGACCATTTGGCCAGCTGATGCTGCACCACGGTCTTGCCGGAACCGAAGGGGCCGGGAACCGCGGCAGTGCCGCCTTTGGCAATGGGGAACAGGGTGTCGATGACCCGCTGGCCAGTCATCATGGGCACCGTGGGGGGAATCTTTTCCTGATAAGGACGGCCAACGCGGACCGGCCATTTCTGGAGCATCTTGAGTTCAACCAGGGTGCCGTCGGCTTTCTTCAGGGTGCCGAAAGGCTCATCCACGGTGAATTCGCCGGCTTTGATCTCCTGGATCTCACCTTTCAGTCCCACGGGAACCATGATCCGATGATCCACTACGATGTTTTCCTGCACATGGCCCAGGAAATCGCCGCTGATCACCTGATCGCCGGCCTTGACGCAGGGCTCGAATTTCCATTTCTTTTCCCGGTCAATGGAGGGCACTTCCACGCCGCGGCTGATTTTCGGGCCGATTTTGGCGCGGATGGCTTCCAGAGGACGCTGGATCCCGTCATAAATGGTTTCCACCATGCCGGGGCCCAGTTCGACGGAAAGCGGGGCGCCGGTGGTTTCCACAACGTCCCCGGGGCCGATGCCGGCGGTTTCTTCATAGACCTGAATGGAGGCCTGGTCGCCGCGCATTTCCAGGATCTCGCCGATCAGGCGCTGCTTGCCGACCCGGACCACGTCGTACATGTTGGCGTGTTTCAGGCCGCCGGCAGTGATCAGCGGACCGGCGACTTTGATGATTCTGCCTGTATCCATATCGTTTCTACCTGCTTTCTGTGTTAGTTCTTCAGTATATCGGCGCCAACCGCCCGTTCCACGGTTTTGTGGACACCGGCCATGCCGATTCCCAGGGATCCGGTGGTGCCGGGAATGAGAATGATGGCGGGCTTGATGGCATCGGTATACTTTTCAATGTCGGCGGCCATATCCACAGCCAGCTGCTCGGTCAGATAGATGACAGCGCAATCCTCTGACGCCAGACGGTGCAGCGCTTCCCGGGCTTCAGCCGCCGTATCGGCGAAGACCGTTTCCAAGCCCAGGGACTTGAAGCCCAGGGTGCTTTCCCGGTCGCCGATCACAGCAATTTTATACATAAGCATCCCTCAGCCTTTCTATGATCATTTCGGAAGGAAGGCCTGCCAGACGCCCGGCGATGATGATGCGCACAGCCGTCAGCTCCGATTCCTGGGCGGCCAGGTAGCCGATCAGGGTTTCCGCGCCGAAGGCAACGTACTTGGCCCGTTTGAGATACCGGATCAAAGCGTCGTCGCAGGCCAGGTCCATGATGGCCAAAGTGCCCTCGCCTCTCAGGACTGCGGCGCCGGCTCCGGCGGCTGCGGATAAAGAGGAGCTGGCGAAGACGCTTTCGATCAGGTCCGGCGAAATGTCATGCATCAAGGACATGATCGACACATTGCCGCCGGGAACCAGCGCGAAACGCAGGATCTCGCTGCCCTTGCCCATACGGCGCAGGCGGACGGCAGACCGAAGGTTGACGCCATCGATCATCAGGCGGATGTAACCGGTCAAAAAGCCGGAACCGAAGGCTTCGGCTGTATCCAGCATCTCGGCATACATGGCGCGGTCGAGACTGAAGTCCAGAAGCTGGGGATCCCGGGTACGGGAAAGCAGGTCACGGCCTTCGGAAACGACGGCGGCCATGGCAGCCGGCATATCACTGAAGCTGTTTTCCCGAAGCATGGCCATCAGCTGACGGAGCGGCACCCGTCCGGCATCGATCAGCAGGGCATCCGGTTTTTCACCGGTTGCCTCGCTCTTCAGCAACGTCTTAAGATTATGATAATCGTACTTCATGAGAAAAACGGCGGGGATCCGTTGATCCGGCGCCAGGGAACGAAGCATGGCAAAGGTCTCGCTGCGCCGCTGGGCCAGAATCTGTTCCACATCCGCCATGGAGGCGGAGGGAATTTCCGGCCAGCCGCATTCCGTCAGGACCTTGAAGGTATCTTCCATCGTACGGGCCTCGCACATCCGTTCCATGCGTTCCCGGGTCAGGAGATTCTTTTCCAGTGCCTTGATTCGAGCGCTGGCGTACAGATAATCGGTATCCTTTATGATGTTTTTTGCCAAATTGCGCACATCCTTTCCTGCTTAGGCAAACAGTGCGGCTGCCACATCCAGGGCCAGGCTGTCCTTGGACAGCCGGACGATGGTGTCCAGCGAACAGTTTACTTCCACATCCCCGGCTTTCAGCAGCAGCCCGCCGAGAATGGGGCGGGTTTCCGCCGACAAGGTCAGGGAAGCCGGCTTGCCTTTTTGGGTCAGAAGCGCATTGGCCTGATCGGTGACCTGAGCTCCGCAGGCCTCGTGGTCCTTCGGAGAGAGGATCAGTTGTTCAGAGCCGGAGGAGGACGCTTCAGCGGCCAGACGGCTGAGCAGGGCAATATATTCCGGTTGAGGCAAAGCCAAAAGACGTTCCAGGGCCAGGCTGAAGGCCTTGGTGATCAGGGCCTGCTTGGTCGCCAGAAAAGCCTGTCTGGCTTCCAGTTCAGCCGCTGATTTGGCTCGGCGCTGGATCTCCTTTGCCTGTTCTTCGCCGGCTGCCTGGATCTTGCGGACTGCCGCATCGGCCTCCTGCTGATATTTTGCAGTGACGGCCGCCGCGTCTTCATTGGCTTTTGCCAGGATGGACTCGATCTCCTGCCGGGCGTCCCGGGTGATCAGGTCGGCGATTTTTTCAATACCGTTCATTGTTTATCCCCCTTGCGCGGTTGATCCGATTAGATGGCAATACCCAGCCACATCAGGAATGAAGCCAACAGAGCCAGAACGGCATAGGTTTCAACCATGGCGGGATACATCATGGCTTTACCAAGCTCTTCAGGACGCTTGGCGATAATGCCCATGCAAGCGGCCGAAGCGCGGCCTTGAGCGATGCCGGAAGTGAAGCCAACTACGCCGATGGGGAGACCGGCAACCATAAGACTGAGGCCTTGAATCGTGGTCAATTCAACGGGGGTGCCGCCGACGATGCCGATCTTAATGAGGATCAGGAAGCCGATGATCAGGCCATAGATACCCTGCGTGCCAGGCAACGCCTGCAGCAGAAGGGTTTGTCCGAACTTGCCGGGGTCTTCGGTCAGAACACCGGCAGCGGCTTCACCGGCAATGCCGACGCCTTTTGCGGAGCCTGTGCCAGCACCAAATACTGCGAAAGCTGCTCCTGCCAGAGCCATGTTAGTACCGTTGAACAGGGATGTGATCCATTCCATAATTATTTACCCTCCTTGATAACTTCAACATATTTTGTCTTGTTGTATAATGGTGCGAACCTACGTCCGCCGGACTCAAAGAATTTGCCGAAAAACTCGATGTACTGCAGACGGCTGGTGTGCACAAAGGTGCCCAGCAAGTTGATGGCAAGATTAAAGAGGTGGCCGATGATAAAGATCAAAAAGAAGAAGATCCAGCCGATGACCGACTTCCCGCCTAAGGTTGCCATGGTATTCATAACCTGCGCAATAACGGCGGTGGCCAGGCTGAGAGCCAGCAATCTGGAATAGGAAAGGATATCGGACAGATAACTGGTGGCGCCGTACAGCGCGCCTAAGCCGCTGGTTAGACGCCGGAGGATAGACTTATGGGAGCGTCCGGCCATCAGCAGGATGCCCAACGCGCCGGCTGCGGAAATGGCCAGGCCGACCTTGACGTTGACGATGCAGACCATAAAGCCGCCCAGGAGCATATACCAGAAACCGATATCACAGATGGCGCCGACGATATCGCCCCGCCGGATCATCCCGTAAGCATTGAGCCCCATCCCGGTAAACAGCTGGATGATGCCGAAGACGATGGAAATGATGAACAGGGGGATGGGATTGGTCAGCGGATCGAACAGAACCGGGGAAATGGTGATGGGCCGGCCCAGCATGTTGGTTGTAAAGGCCGTGATCACATTTCCGAAATAACTGCCGAACATAACGCCCCAGAAAATGGTGGAGATCCCGCATTGCACCGCCAGCTTGGCCATATCCCGCAAACCGCCCTGAGGCCGGGCTTTTTTGAGGATCCAGTAACCGCCAAGCGAAATCAGCACGCCGTATCCCACGTCCGCCATCATAAGGCCAAAGAAAATAAAGAAGAAGGGCGCCATGAAAGGGACTGGGTCCAGACCGCTGCTGTAGGTGGGTAAAGCGTAGAGCTCGGAGACCATGCCGTAGGGCTGCATCAAAACCGGGTCATGAAGCAGGACCGGAGGTTCCTCATCCTCTGCAGGGGCAGAGAACTCGTAAGCGCAGCCTTGCTTTTCAAGGATCTCGGCGACGGCCGCCTCGGACTCCGAAGGGACCCAGCCCTCCAGATATACGGTTTTGGCCG
>CALMWJ010000053.1 GCA_937873525.1 uncultured Peptococcaceae bacterium
TGGCCGGGTATGGCAAAAATCAAATCCGCATCGATCACCTCAAACCCATAGGTGCTGGCCAAAGCGATTTTCCCGGCGGCGTCTTCAGGGCTGCGCCCCAGCTTCCTCAGACATTCGGGATCGAAGGACTGGACACCGATGCTGACCATGGTCACACCGGCCAGCCTGAGTTTTTCCAGGACGTCATCCTTCACGTCATCGGGATGGAGCTCAACGCCGATGCCATCCTGCAGGATGAAATACGTCTTCAGCTTGTCGATGACCGCCTTCAGGTCGTCGATCATCAAGGCAGGTGTGCCGCCGCCAAAATAAAGGCTGGTTGCCTTTTGGGGCGTTCTCCCGGTGTGGCAGACTAAATCGATTTCTTGCAGCAGGGCATCCCGGTAAGCCTCCGCCTTGGCCCGGTCATACAATTCTTTGCAATAAGGGCAAAAACTGCAGATCGACCGGCAAAAGGGGATATGGACATAAAGACCAAGGTCTTCCAGGGCTTCGTACGCCAGGGGTTCCTCCATCCCCCCTTCGAAAATGAAGGGTTTCAAGGAACGGGTCAGATAGATCCTCAACAGGGACGTCAGCAGCATCCAGGCACCTCCGGGCGGTCATTTACATAAGATCCGCTTTTTTCTGTTTATATTCCTCTGAATCGATCTCGCCTCTGGCATATCGTTCCCGAAGGATCTGCAGTGCGGTATCCTCCGGATGGTTCCGCTTGCCCTCACGATACAGACTGCTTTTTTTATATAACCGGATGGCAATTGCTATGACCACGCCCCAAAACAACAGATAAAGGGCCATGGAGGCCAACCCGATCCACCAGAACTCCGAGCCGCCCATCCATTGGCTATTGGGTCCGTAAAAAGGGTGCACCGCCGATCCCTCCTTTCCTCTAGGTCAGGGTTCCGCCCCGGCGTTCAATGTTTGGCGCCGCCTGAAGATCTTGATGGAGGCTTTTTCGGATGTAATAGACCGGTTTGTTCAGCCTCTCAGCGTGGATGGCGATGGATTCCGTCAGCGGGTTCTCCGCCGTTTCTTCACGGCCGCACAGGATAATCAGCAGACTGCTGTTTTCGGCGATAAATCGGCCGGCATGGTGAAAAGCGGACCGCTTGGTGGGCGCTGCCGGCATTTCAATGATTTCCGTAGCCTTTTGAGACAGCCAGTACCGGATCTCCTGCCGCAGCTCTGCCCCCTGGCTGTCCACCCGCACATCATCCGAAACGCCGAATTCATCGAGATACTTCTTTTGTGAGAAAGGCAGAATGACGATCAGCCGGGCCATCGATTTGCGATTCAGCAGACTTTGGACCGCCATCCGCTCCGCAGCGCAGGACAATGCGGAGAATAAGGTCAGGTCATGGTCCGGATATTGGTCTTCGATCCAATCAAGCACCTGGGCCAGAGCTTCGTGGGAATCCTCCTGCTCCTCCATCGGTTCAGAGGCAGGCTCGAAGAGACCGGCGATGCCGATCCGGAGCATTTCCGGGAACTTGCGATAGGTCAGCGCTTTGAATTCCATGACATTGACATTCATTTCGATGATATTGTCCGGCGGCAGGCTGGATAGCTCAAAATTACGCTTATCCGCCAGGGCGCTCATTTTGATGAGGTTTTCCAAAGACCGGGCGCCGTGGGTGTATTTGGTCACCCTCAGGAAAGCGTCCAGGACCCCCGGCTCCACGGTGAATTCACCGCCTCGGTTCAGCTGCGGCGCGGTGGTTTCAAGATATTGCCGAAGAATGAAGGCTCTGCGGATCAGATAAAGCCGATCCTCAATGGTATTGGGATTGCCGTTGATCCCGCGGATGTTGATATAGGCTCTCAGGCGGCTGATGAAATCCGGTTTCTTGGCGGCACGGTCCTCCGCATGGTCTCCTGCCTGGAACGCCTCAAAGGTGTGCCGGGTGGCGCCGGCGAAAACATAGATGCCGCCGCCCAGCGGCCGGGATACGCCATGATCTGTGTACTCCCCATCCTGCATGGGCGCAAGGAAATAGTGCAGCCACCCCAAAGGCTGTCCGGCACAGTTTGAATCGAATTCATCCCAGAAGACCAGGGGCAGAATGCCTTTCAGATTCAAATCCCGTATTTCGCTGAAGGCTGAGTGCAGCTCATCGGGAGACTCAAATTGTGAAAGGTTGAAGGTGAGCTGGGCTTTCTCCTGAACCCCCAGCCCACGGGCGATTTCTTTGACCGCAAAGGACTTTCCTGCGCCGGGGGACCCGAAGACCGCTACGCACATGGGCTTCTCAAAATTTTTCTGTTCAAGGTAGTCTTTCATGGCATTGTTGACGCCGCGGACCCCCTCGATTTCCTGCCGGTCCGCGCTGGACCAGGCGCCGAAAATTTCCACGGGCACGTCGGGCAATGCCGCCAGAGGGCCGCGGATCACAATATTCCTGGCGCAATCCAGCACCGTCTCCGAGTGCCATTCCGCCTTGTCGATATCCTGACGGCTTCTCAGGAGGTTTTCTTCCAGGATCGTCCAGGAGGCATGCCCCGCTTTTCGAACCAGGGACCGGGTTTCCGTCGTGAATGTCCCCAAATCACAGATTTGTTTTTCAATTCCCCGGGGCTTCAAGGCCTCCCCGGATTTCAATTTCCGGTATACTTCCGAAATTTCCCTAAAAGGGAATTGCAGGTAATACGCATTGTCGACCCCAACGGTTTCATAACCGTAAATATGCAGATACCGGGCCAGGATCGTCCCGATGCGGCTTGCTTCGGTCCAATTCATAGCCTCCGGCTTTTCTGCCCAAACCGCAGCCAAAGCCCCCAGAAGGCAGGTGTGATACCCCATGATCTGGCCGGGATAGCGGCTGACGAAATCACCCTCCTGGCCGCTTTGGTCGAAAATCAGCGTACCGTGTCCGTCTTCGACGATCACGGCGCCGCTGGCGCCCATGGTCACGATGACCCTGCCGTATTTCAATCCCTTCCCCTTAACATCCACAAAGGGGCAATTGGGATTCAGCACCGCGTCAACGACTTCTTCCATCATCAGCTCCCAGGATAAGGAGATGCCGATTTTGACAGAACAAGCCCGGAGGTCGCTTAAGGTGGTCACCAGGGTGGTGCGCTCTGCAAGGCCCAGCTCGACGATCCGGTCCAAAAGGGGATTTTCCTTGTTTTCGTTATATTGTCCGAATTTATAAATGATCTGTGAAGGCAATTTCTCCGGGGCCGGATCCGTCAAGGCCTGAGGCCAGCCCTCCCGGCAATAGCGGAAACCAAGGCCGCTGTCCTGGATCACTAAAAGATCCGGGAAGCCCTCCAGTTTGCCTGCGGTGCAATTCCACCCGCCCGGCTCAAATTCCTGCCACCGGTCGATGCGGTAGGCGGTCCGGTCCAGTCCGGGATTGGGGAATTTCTTCCAAAGCTTCCATGAGGTCGTGATCTGAGGATCCTTCGGGTTGCTTAAAAGGGCTTCATCCAAGACGACGCCCTGAACCTCCGCCTTGTCCCACGGAACGATCTGATTCAGCAGCTGGAAAGCCATGACCGACCCCCCCGGATTGGAACCCAGTCTGACCTTTGAGCCTTCCTGCTTTTTCCAGTAATAGACGCCGCCTCGAACGGTCAGATCTTCGTTATGGATCCTGAACCAGTCGACGGTGGGATCGCCGCACATTTGGATAAGGGTCTTCATGCTTCCACCTCCGCTTGACTTTAGTCTTTAGATTTCACCAAAGCCCCTGAAAGTCCTGCCGGCTGGACGTTCGAAACCTTTTTCTGCGCTGTATACTTGGCAGCTCCAGCTCCAGGCGTTACAATCAGATCAGGACAGCCGTTCCATCGATGGACCGATGCGCTGTCAAAAGGAGCGTCCGAATGGGGAATATCATTGAGTATGCAGAAAAAGAACTGGCCAGGATCTCGGAGAAGCCTCTGAATGTGGTGGACAGTCTGATCCTGTCGCAGTTTTCCTATATCTATTTCGACGGGATGGTCCCCGGCCTCCCGGAAGCAACAGAACCTGTCCGTCTTGGAGATCTTTTGCAGGCGGAGCATTTCGGCTCGATGCTGCAAGACGTCCGCGATCCGGAGAACAACCGCAAGCTTCTCTTTGCCTTGGCGGCCAGCCCAAGATTTCGCGATCTGCAGATGAATTACTATATCAATAAAGTGGATCCTGTCCTGGAAACACAATTTTCCGCTGTCACCTTTTTGCTGGACGACCGGACGGCCTACGTCGCTTTTCGGGGCACGGATGCCACCTTCACCGGTTGGAAGGAAGACTTCAATATGGCCTTCACATGTCCGGTCCCTGCCCAGACGGAAGGGGTTGCCTATCTGGATACGGTTGGTTCGAGGATTTCCGGGCCCCTGAGGACCGGCGGGCATTCTAAAGGGGGCAATATCGCCGTCTATGCTGCCATGAAATGTGTGCCGGCGATTCAGGAACGGATCATCCGGATCTACAATCACGACGGGCCGGGCTTCAAAAACAGCGTTTTTGAAACGCCTGAATTTATGAGGATCAAAGAGCGGATCAGTAAAACCCTCCCCCAATCCTCCCTGGTGGGGATGCTGATGCAGCATCAGGAGAATTATCAGGTCGTCGACAGCCGGCGCTTTGACATCCTGCAGCATGACCCCTTTTCATGGATCGTGGAGGCGGATGATTTCAAGTATGCCGAAGCGGTTTCCGCATCGGCCATGCGTCGGCATAAAACCATCGACCAATGGCTCAGCGGATTGAGCGACCCGGAGCGGGAGCGGTTCATCGATACGCTTTACCAGGTCATTGAAGCCACCGATACAGAAACCATTTATGATTTTGCCGAGGATTGGCATAAGAAGGCCATCCTCATGCTGAACGCCCTGAAAAATATCGATCCGGAAACGAAGAAATTCATCTCTCAAACCATCAATTCACTGTTTGTCCTTTCACTTCGGAATCTGCGCCTTCCCGCCAAGTGAGCCGTTAAAGAAACAAAAAGCAGGTGGTCTCATCCCTTCGGGCGATACGGACTGCCTGCTTTTTCGTATTCATTGGCCCGGTTCAGCGACTCTTGTTTTTGCCTTTCACATAGGCTTTGGCGTTTTTCATTCCGTCAAATTCAGCATACATGCTGTCTATTTTTTCTTTTTCGATCTGTTTGGCATTCATGCCTTCGTATTTCGCTTCTTTTTTTAATTTCCGGTAGCTTGCCAGTCGTTCCTCGGACAAGCTGCCGTCTTCAAGAGCTTTCCGCACCGC
>CALMWJ010000054.1 GCA_937873525.1 uncultured Peptococcaceae bacterium
CCAAAATGAGCGGAAAGCCGTCTCGTCGGGGCTGGCTTGGGATCGCGCTTTGATGTCGGCATGACATCGCAACATGCCGGCGCTTTGACATGGAAAATAATGGCCCTGGGTTTGGCCGCCCTTCAATCAATATATCAATGCCCGTTCACGTCCAAGACAGTCTTGGAACCCGTTCCTTTCATGCCGCAGGCAATGTTGTGACCTTACCCGGTAGCCAACAGAGATAATCACGTCCAGATTATAGTAATTGGGTGCTTTCTGCTGAAATTCGGAAATTCCGAATTTCTTCACGACCGCGCTTTCCGCAAGCTCGCCATCGGCAAAAATATTCTTGATATGCTCGTTGATTGTGGATTTGGCCTTGCCAAAAAGCTGAGCCATGTGGTCCTGTGTCAGCCAGACCGTTTCATCCTCCAGGCGCACATCGATTCTGATTTTTCCATCAGGGTTTTGATAAATAAGGATTTCGGAGTTATTCATGCCGTCCATTTCTCCACTTAAACCAGGATACAGGGTCCACCGCCCTCCAGACCAGCAGCGCGAGACCAAAAGCAACAGCGGTAAAAGCCAGCGTCATAGAATTCCTGTTTTCCTCTTCCTGGTGAGTCAGCCTAAAATACAAATCTGCCTTATTTCAGATTCGAGCCACTCTCTAAAATAACGGTCTCCATTGGTTTGATCTCATACCCCATTGCCCGGTAGCCGAGCTGGCGCTTGTTCCACATGCGGGCGAGCTGGGGCTGATCGGTCTCGGCATAGTCGTAGATGCGCACATCCTGCTTTTCGGAGTGTTCCCGGTGCAGGCGTCCGGCATATTGCTGCAAGGTTCCTTTCCAGGAGATCGGCATGGCCAGCACCAATGTATCGAGCGGCGGGTGGTCGAAGCCTTCGCCGATCAGACGTCCGGTGGCGAACAGCACCCTCGGCGCCGACTCGTCCAACGTATCCAGTTCTGCGAAAACTGCCGTTCGTTGCTTCTTCGACAAGCGGCCATGCAGGACAAAGCAGTGTTCGACCTCATCCCCCAGCGCCTCCTGCAACAGCGGCAGATGATCCGTTCGCTCGGTAAGCACCAGCACCTTTCGCCCTTCCCGGTAGGCGGCCAGCACATCCCCGGTGATGCGCTGGTTGCGGGTCGCATCGTTTGCAAGGATGCGGAACACATCCTGGATCGGTGAATCCGGCGGGATATCCGGCGCGGGTATCATCTTTGGCCAGACTTCCAGTTGCGCCGGAGCGGTTTCCGGTCTGGAAGCACTGTGACGGATCGGCCCGCACTGCATGAAGATGATCGGCTGATGCCCGTCACGGCGTATCGGCGTGGCGGTCAGGCCCACCACAAATTTCGCCTTGGCCTGTTTGAGGATCGCTTCGAAGGAAAAGGCCGACAGGTGATGGCATTCGTCAATGATGATCTGCCCGTACTGGTCGAGCAGTTCGCCCAGGTCTTCCCGCCGTGACAGTGACTGCATGACGGCGACGTCGATTTTGCCGGACGGTTTCTTCTTGCCGCCGCCAATGACGCCCAAGCTTCCTTTTGCGAAATCAAGAAATCCGGTCAACCGCTCTTGCCACTGGCGCAGCAGTTCGGTGCGATGGACCAGAACCAGTGTGCTCACCTTGCGCCGGGAGATCAGGGCGGCTGCGGTGACCGTCTTGCCGAAGGCTGTCGGGGCGCAGAGCACGCCGACCTCGTGCTTGAGCATTTCCCGCACCGCCGCTTTCTGGTCCTTGCGCAATGTGCCGGTGAATTTGGCCGTCACCTTCCGTCCGGCCAAGCGCTCGTCCTGCAGATCCGGACGGATGTCGTTCTCCTGCAACAGGGCGAGCACCGCATCGAGGCAGCCTCGCGGCAGGCCGATATGCTGGGGAAAATTCTCGGCGCAGCCGATGATGCGCGGCTTGTTCCACACCGGCAGACGCATGGCCTGGGCCTTGTAGAACTCGGGATTCTGGAAGGCGGCGAGCCGAATCAGGCGATTGGCCAGCGGTTGCGGCAGATCGGTTTTGGCAATGAAAATCTGTTTGGCCAGTACCAGGGTCAACGATTCCGGCAAAGGACCTGCAATCCGGGCGGGTACAAGCGATGGTCGCTGCCATGGCTTGCTGTCTTCTTCCTCAGCGGCAAAGGCCACATCCAGGGAATGGCGGCCGCCGCTGGCCCGCAAAATGGCGTCTTCCAAGTCCCGCCGGGACATGG
>CALMWJ010000055.1 GCA_937873525.1 uncultured Peptococcaceae bacterium
GTGTCAACATCGATCGGCTTCTCCATGGTCGTCACGCCTTTCTTTTCGCATGCTTCCAATATAAACGAAGCAACAGCCAAGGCAAAAGAAAAAGCCTCCGAAATGAAGTGCACCCCAAACGTTAGACAAAAAAGTTTAACGTTTGGAGGTGCAGAACACTTTTTTACGCTGATTCAATAACATCCAATTCCCTGAGCAGAGGTTTTTCAAGGGGAAATGACTCTAGGGTGAGCTGACGCGCATTGGCCGCTTCAGTCACTCTTTTTGGGATTTTTCGGAAACCACCCTTTTTTGACCCGTTCCTCCTGCTCAAAGAGCTCATGAATACTCCATAATGAGGTGAAGCCGGTTATACCTGCAATAGCGGAAACCGTGATATGATCCATATACATCGAGAATACGATGAGCAACAACCCAATAAGCAAAAAAGCCGGCCAGACCTTTTTACCAATATAGTACTCTGACTTAATGACAATAGGATGAAACACTCCGATGATTGCAAATGCAACAATCCCTATGATCACGCCTTGAAAATTCATCCACATCCTCCTTTTTTCATGGCTTTCGGAATCCCAACCGCAACATGAATTATAGGGATCGTCGGGTATCGCTCCGGCATCGCCATATTTTTTTCCTTTTTATCTGATTTTTGTTATATTTAATACAGGCATCTCACGCGGCCCATTTTCGTGCAAAATTTGAATACAAAGACGTTTTCCCATAGCCGGGCACTCAAATGCCCAAGGAAACGATCAAGGAGGGCTTGTCATGTCAATGAAGCCAAATCAACGGATCGCCGCATTGAAAACCATTCTTTGGATCTATATCATCCTGTGCTTCATGATTGCCGGACTAAACTACGGCTATGCCAAAACAGCACCGGAATCCATCGCGCAGCGGATTACCTGGTTCTGGCACTTTTACGAAAACTGGGTCAAAACCATTTTTATCCTGGCAGCCAGTCTGCTGACAATCCGCATCATTCAAAGCTCCGGCCATTCACGCATGAGAAAACAGAATTTGACAGGATTTATCACGGCGGCGTTGGTCGTCCATATTTTTTCGCCATGGCTCTTCAATAACGATGAATTGTACTTATTTACAATGCCCCTGCCGTGGACGACGACCCCTTTACAGCTATTCTATGAGAATTCCTCGTTCTATGCCAGCAGATTTCCCCACTGGGGCCTGTCCGGCGTTACAACGGCCCTGATCTTCTATCTTGTGGTCAGCGCCGTCGTGTTGATTGGCACCCTTTTGTTTGGCAGGCGGTGGCAATGCTCGACGATCTGCCTTTTTAACGGCTTTGCCTCTGAGGTATTTGCCCCAGCTTTTCCGCTGATCGGCAACAAGAAAAAGCCCCGGCGGGGCACGGTCAGGTTCTTCGTATTTCTCAAGTGGTTCATGTTTTCCTTGTCGGTTTTATTTTCGGTCTATTGGGGCTTGTTGTTGTGCGGCGCACCGGTATCTGGAAATTACGTCCTCATTGGCCGCATCGAGGTTTATAAATATTTAAGCGCGGAATTGTTGATGATGATGATCTTCTGGATCGTTTTTATTGGCAGAGGGTATTGCTATTATTGCCCTTTAGGGACGACATTAAGCCTCTTGAGCCGAATTGCGGGACAAAAAATCATAACCGACAATACAAAATGCATCCAATGCAATCAATGCAATCTGGCATGTCCCATGGAAATTGATATTAAAGCGAAGTCTCTAAAAGGAGAGCCGGTGGTTTCCCTTCGGTGTGTAGGCTGCGGACATTGTGTGGACGCTTGCCCAACCAGAACATTGTCTTATTCCACAACCTTTCTAAGCAAGATAGGCAAACGTCCGATCCAATAGAACAAAATCCCCTCTGACCGTTGT
>CALMWJ010000056.1 GCA_937873525.1 uncultured Peptococcaceae bacterium
CACAGCAGTCCGGACTGTGCTGTGGCCAATGAAATGGCGGTAATTCATCCGGCTGCCGCCGGGGGTGATGGCAGCCAGATAAGACCGGTACGTCGCATTCTTGACCAAATCCGCGGCATCGATACAAATACCGAAAGCCTGAAGCTTCTGTTGCAGCAGTTCCAATGTGTCGGTACTTGTGGGAAATAAGCTGAAGCCGCACTGTCCGACCACCGTGCTGGTGATTCCCTGGGATATTTTACCCAGCTCCGAATACGCCTTCCCATGGGTGAAATCATCGTGGGCATGGCTGTCGATAAAGCCGGGTGCCGCATAACGGCCTGAGCAATCGATCACCGTTCCAGCCTCACTGGTATCGATCCTTCCCACGACCTGGATCCTTCCATCCTTGATGCCAATGTCGCCCTGAAAAGCAGGGCTCCGATTTCCATCCAATATCTGTGCATTTTTCAAGATAAGATCAAACATCTGTTTCTCACCTGCTTTGTTGGATTCTGTCGTGGATGGGGTCGATCTCATCCTCGTTTCGGATAATAGAAGTCGCAGCAATCGCTTCCATCCGCGAGCGTGCCTTTGCGGGAAAAATCATAGCCGTCCGGGAAATATTTCATTAAGTAAAAATCCCCCTGGCAAATGTGGGGCATCAATTCCGGCACACCAAATTTTCGGCATAGGTTCAGCATGCCGCAGCGTTTCACGTTGAAGCTGTACAGCGTGTCCTCCTCAACCTGGAAATCATCATAGATCCAGCCATATTCTTCATCCGCCGCATTCACGTCCTGAATGATCATTTTTCTTTTTTCCCTGAGACCGTCAACATTTTTGTAGGCCGCCCGGATCGCTTCAGGCTGGAAATCCAGATCCAGTGAATCATTAAAACATGCTTCTGCGATTTCTCCCGCCTTTTCAATCCCCTCAATTTCCTTCAAAGCCTTGTATACAAAAATCATGTAGTCCATGAGTTCCATGAAGGCCATATTGCTTCTGCTTTTCAATACAGGCATCTGATCTGCATCCGAGCGATATATTTCAAGGCTTCGCTCTATGATTTTTCTGGCCTTGTCTTCACCGTAAACACGCCGGAAATAGCCTTCACATCTGAGGATTTTGTCTTCAATACGCTTGGTCATAGCTAACAGCCTCCTTTTTAATACATCAAGCCTGCCAGGAAGACGGTGATCAGCCCGATGGCAACCGTCATCAAAACACAGGTGACAAAGATATGTTTGTAGCTGGATTTGTAGTTCAGTCCCGCCATCGTCAGGAAGAGCACCACCAGACTGTTCCAAGGCATGGTGTCAAAACCTGAAGCCGATATGATGGCCATTTTATGGATCACTTCCGGATGGATGCCCAACTCAAGA
>CALMWJ010000057.1 GCA_937873525.1 uncultured Peptococcaceae bacterium
CGCTTCAAGATGATCCTTAAGCGGCTTCTTGTCAATGGTGAGGCCCTCCAAGACAAGGGCAGTTTCTTGGAGCGTCAGGGTGTTGCCCTCGATGGCGTTGGAGTTGTAGGTATACTCCACCATAAATTCCTCCCGCAAACGCTGGAGTTCTCCGGCCGTCAGAGGACGGCTCCGGTCCCATTGCGCTTTGAGCCCATCCACTTGGGAGAAAAGAGCCGCGTATTGGCGAGGGATCGATCGATGCCTCGTTCTGCGCCCGTCGGCAGGTTTGATGGCGGTGGAAGGTATTCGGAAGGAACGCCCCTCTTTCACAACACCGGGAATCTTACCCTGTTCGCATAGCACCCGAACGCGCCGATCCGATAGGTGCCATTGTTCCGCAGCCTGCTGCACACTGATCCATTCCATGATCGGTCACCTCCTGAAATGATTGTCCTTGAGGAGAATATTATACAACAAAAACGGAACAATATAAAAGAAAAAATAAAAAATGACTTGACAATATTCCGAAAGCTCCTTCTTATGACGAACCGTTTCCAACGGACGAGAGAGATCTGCCCAAAAACTGTGTCTGTAGGCGCCTGTAATGCAAAATCGTGGAAATATTCACATATTATGAGAGGAAAACCGGGAAAGAGGTCGAAACCCTCAAAGGGATCAATATATCAATCCTGATGTTATATCCCGCAGAAAGAAGGACGTTCATGAGCGAGCCGAAGGTTTCTTTCCCAAAGCACCAGCCTCTGCGCCTCTTGCGAAACCATACCTATCCCGCGTACCAGCTTTATGCTGTGGCGGGTTCAGACAAGAAAACGCCGCCGGAGCAGGTCATGGTCCTGGCGGTGCTGGAGACACTGGATTGGCTGCGAAAACGTTTCCGGGACTTTGAGATCCCGGAGCCTCTGCGATATCCTGAAGCTGTGAAGGATCAGACTATGCGCTGGAGCGATTTGCAGTCCTTCCAGATCAATGAGGGCTATAAGGCCGAAGCCCTGTGGCTGCCGGATGAAAAAATCTGGGCTTTTCAGCTGACCGAGCCGGACCTGGGTCCGGATCCCGGTGCACCCCAATCGACCCGGCCGCCGGTCCCCGGACGGATCATCGAGACCAACATCGGCTATCGGCTGATCAATGGTCTGGTGGAGTGCGGTTTCAGGACCATGGTGTCCGACGTGGAGGGGACCACGGCCCCTTTCGAAGTGTACCGCTTGTCGGTGATCAAGCATCTGGCCCGGCATCCTGCCATTGGGCTGCGGCAGGGCTGGCCGCTGCTCGACCGGGAGCATGTTCTGAACCAGGGAAGAGATCTGGAACAGCTGAGGGAATGGCTGAAAAGCCCGCAGCGCATGATGCCCGCCGTCCTCATCACCGAGGCTGAGACCGAAGGACCGCAGATGGCAGGGCTTCCTTCCCTTGAGGATCTGAGCCGAGCCGGCGACTGGCGGGAAGCGGTCAAGGCGCCTGCGATCGAATGGCCGGAGGAAGCCCAAGGTAAAGAAAAAGCACCCGGGATCCCGGAGACGCTGAAGGACCTGGTCCGCTACCGAATGGGGTATGCCCAGTTCTTTTATCTGCCGGAGCATCAGATCCCAGCATTTCATAAAAAAATCGGACTGCAGCTTCGAGTGGGGGAGACGCTGCTGATTGAGCCCGCTCTTTTCGAAGCGTCCGTGTCACGGTTTGATTTCAGCGGCAGCCCGGAAGATCAGTCCTTAGCCGCCCGGCGCCTGGAAGAGCGGGTGCAGAATTATCCCATGCACAAGCCGATGACCTTTGGCAATGTGGCGTTTCTGAGAGAAGCCAAGGAAATCCGCAACAACAGCATTCTGAAGCTGAGCCACTCGAAGGAAGACGTCCTTCGGGCCATGGAAGGCAACGTCAAGGCGGTGGAACAGAGGCGCATGGATGATGGGCGGAAGTATTCAGAAGCGATTCATTTAAAGGATGAGAAAATTCTTCGGCTAAAGCAGGAAATCAGGGAACTGGAGGCGGATCAAGGAGCGATGCGGCTGGCGATGGAGGCGCAGAAGAAGCGACATCTCGCGGAGCTGGCGGACAAGGATGAGGAAATCGGCAGATTGAATGCCCGATTGGTCAGGCCGGCCCGGCCGGATCAGGTGTGGGACTGGGCGGAGAGGCACTTTGCCGACCGGATGATTTTCCACGGTCGGGCCCAGGATGAGATGAAAAAGGTGTCCGCCGGCAGTCTGGATCTGCAGCTGCTTTGCGACGCTTTGGAATTCCTGGCCACGGATTACCGGGATGAGTTGCTGGGGCGGATCGATGACATCGAGATGCAACGGCGCTGCGCCAGGAAATACAACCGCCCCTTCGAGGTGACGCCGGTGAAAGGGGTCTCCATGGAGGCTTATCCGAAGAACTATAAGATCAAGTATTTTGAGGGGCATAAGAGGAAGCCGATTGAAAGCCCGCTGAATCTGCATCTGAAGGTGGGGAACCAGGCGGATCATCTTCTGCGGATCTACTTTTTGTATGATAAGGAGAAGCAGCTGATCGTGGTGGGGTCGCTGCCGTGGCATATGAAGACGGTGGGGTATCGGTGAGAGGGAACTCCCAGTTTTAAAATGAAAAAGCGCTATGAGGAAACCTATCAGACAGATATTGAGGACGAGCTTGTATGACGAAGAATATGGCAGAAGCGATTATAGACAGCGTCAGAACCGGTATGATCGACCGAGACTGGGATTCCAATGAAGATTTGCGGCCGAAATTGCTTTTCAATGATACCCATACTGGAAATACGGTTTTATCCAGTCTTCAGAAAGAATTGAACCAATGCATATCTTTCTGGTTTTCGGTCGCCTTCATCACGAAGAGCGGGATCGTCGTGCTCAAGGAAACATTCAAGGAATTGTTGGACCGGGGAATTAAAGGACGGATCCTTACGACGGATTATTTGGCTTTTAATGAACCGGATGCCCTGCGGGAATTGCTGAAATTTGAGAACCTGGAAGTAAAAGTCTTTGCTCAAGAGCAATTCCACACCAAGGGGTACATGTTCAAATACGAAGAAATGAGCACATTTGTCGTCGGAAGCTCGAATCTGACCCAATATGCCCTCAAGTCAAATAAAGAGTGGAATCTTAGAGTTGCATCTCTGGACCAAGGGGAAATGATCAATGTTATTAGTCAAGAATTTGAATCCATGTGGGGGAAAGCCATTCCATTATGCGAACAATGGATAACAGAATATGAAGAAGTGTATCGTGCGGCCAGGAGGGCCAAAGAACAGAACAGAATAATCCGGCTTAAATCACACACACTGAAGCCGAATAAAATGCAAATTGAGGCAACACGCGCCTTGGCGGATTTGCGAAATCGAGGCAAGGACAGGGCATTGCTCATCAGTGCGACAGGGACAGGGAAGACGTATTTGAGTGCCTTCGATGCTCGAAACTTCAATCCGCAAAACATGCTTTTTGTTGTTCATAGAGAGCAAATCTTAAATCAAGCCATTGAAAGTTTTAAAGACGTGCTTGGTGAATCGACGGATGTTGGGAAATTATCGGGGACTTCGAAAGACTTTGAGGCCCGGTTCCTATTTTCGACCGTACAGACCATGTCAAAACAGGAAAATATGCAGGCTTTCCATCCGGAGCGGTTCGACTATATTTGTATCGACGAAACCCATCGCTCAGGGGCTGAGAGTTATCAAAGGATTATCAACTACTTCAAGCCGAAATTCTTGCTGGGCATGACTGCGACCCCTGAAAGAACCGATGGCTTTGATATTTTTAGTCTCTTTGAACATAACATCGCCTATGAGATCAGGCTTCAGCAAGCCCTCGAAGAAGACATGCTCTGCCCATTTCACTATTTTGGGATTCGAGATTTCGAAACGGAAGACGGAGAACGGATCGACGATACAACAGAATTTAAACACCTTGTTACAGAAGAACGCGTGGATTATATTGCAGAAAAAACAACCTTCTATGGTTTCTGCGGAGAACGGGTCAAAGGTCTGATGTTCTGCAGCAGAAAAGAAGAAGCCATTGAGTTGTCCAGAATGCTAAATGATCGTGGTTATCGTACGGTGGCCTTGTCAGGAGATCATTCACAGTATGAAAGGGAAAAGGCCATTGAACGTTTGGAACAGGATGCGATTGAAGGCGGCTTGGACTACATCCTGACTGTGGATATCTTTAACGAAGGCGTTGATATTCCGGCAGTTAATCAAATCGTCATGCTTCGTCCGACACAGTCGTCCATCATATTTATTCAGCAGCTTGGACGCGGGCTTCGAAAAGCGATCAATAAAGAATATGTTGTTGTCATTGACTTTATTGGAAATTACAAGAATAACTTTTTGATTCCCATTGCACTCTCAGGAGACCGGACATTGAATAAAGACACCATCAGAAGATATGTTGCTGAGGGAAACCGCGTGATTCCCGGATGTTCGACGATCCATTTTGACGCGATAGCCAAAGAAAGGATCTATAATTCTATCAATAATAGCAATATGGCGACGTTAAAAATGCTTAGAGAAGCGTATGCCAATCTGAAATTCAGAATTGGCCGAATTCCGTCATTGATGGATTTTTATACAAATGGCGCCGTGGACCCGGACATCATTCTGGACGGAGGACAGTCCTATACAAAAAGCTATTATCGATTCTTAAAGAAAGTAGACTCAGAATATCGAGGGGTGCTGTCGAATTCGGAAGCCAAAATGTTGGAATTTGCGTCGGCCATGTTCGCGTCAGGCAAAAGGCCCCATGAATTGTTGATCATAAAAGCTCTGATATCTCAAGAGAGCGTCCTTTTATCAGAGATTGACGAGATGCTGTTGGAGCAGTATGGCATTCAGAACGACGAAAAGTCGATGGCTGCCGCAGTAAACCTATTAAAGGGTGGATTTATCAGCGGGTCAGACAAAGCAAACTATGGAGATTCCAATTTTATCGTAATCCAGGATGTGCAAGGCAAACGAGTTTTGAGAAGAAGCCCGTTTTATCAAGCTGCTGTAAATAATGAAGAATTTGGATCAATGCTAGGTGACTTGATGGATTGCGCGCTGAAAGCCTATGAAGACAAATATTCTGAAAGATATATGAACAAAAACCTTTCGCTATATAAAAAGTATTCAAGAAAGGATGTATGTCGATTATTAAACTGGGAGAAAGATGAGTCAGCAGTAATTTATGGATATAAAACAAAAAATGGGACATGTCCCATCTTTGTAACCTATCATAAAAGCCAGGACATTAGTGGTAGCACAAAATATGAGGACCAATTTATTGACCGAAACATATTCAGTTGGATGACCAGAAGCCGTCTAACTCTGGAAAGCAAAGAAGTGAAGGAAATCCTTATGTATGATAAGCAAGGGATTGAAATCCATCTTTTCGTTAAAAAGGAAGACGCTGAGGGGAAAGACTTCTATTATCTTGGTCGAGTTGAACCCATTCGGTCCGCGGTGAAGCAGCTAAGGATGGAGGATGATCGCGGGAGGAGCTTGCCGGTTGTAAATATTCCGATGCGTTGCTTTAATCAGGTGAGAGAAGATATCTATGAATATTTGATTAAGTAACCGATGTCGATCATTGGTGCATTGAATAAGATGCGAAAAGCTTAGCGCTTGGCTAAGCCTTTTGCATTTCTTTTAATTTTTCAACAACCGCAATATCCGCGGGAAGCCAGTCAACGCTATCGATTTCATCCATATCGAGCCATTTCGAAGCGTTGTGCTCAATGAGTTTCAATTCTCCGGTATGGACTGAGCAAAGGAAGCAATCCATGCTCAAATGAAAATTTGGATAGTCATACTCAACCGTTGTAACAAATTGATTGACTGCAATATCGATGTCCAATTCTTCTTTGATTTCACGAAGAAGCGCGTTTTCCGCAGACTCGCCCGGCTCGACTTTTCCTCCGGGAAATTCCCATCCTCCGGCAAATTCACCATAACCGCGCTGTGTCGCAAAAACTTTGTCATCCTGCTTAATGATGGCTGCCACGACCTTTATTGTTTTCATGAAGGCTCTCCCCATTGAAAAGATATTTTTGTTATAATCCTATTATAAACGTTTTTGGGATAAGATCCATGATGATCTTCTGCCTGCTGGCAGGAAGGAGCATCCCGATGAAAACTCCCCGCACCCCTCAATCCGAACTGCGCAAAATCCCCGGTGTCGGCGAAAAAATCGAGCAGGGCCTCATCGCCCTGGGCTACACCACCATAGCCTCCCTTCGTGGCCAGGATCCCGAAGAAATGTATCTGCGGGATGGTCTGCGCCGAGGCCATCCAGCGGATCGCTGTCTGCTTTACGTCTTCCGCTGCGCCGTATATTTTGCTGAGACGCCGGATCCTGAGCCGGAAAAGCTCAACTGGTGGTATTGGAAGGATTCTGTGAAATAGGCATGGTATCCTTTTGACGCCTGAATCAAGATGAATCAAAATGTAAAGAAGACCCGTATTGCTTCATTGCCAAAAATCATAGCCCATGCTATAATTTTCTCGACCTTATGACAATTTCATATCCGGCAGCCATATGAGTCCGCAGATAGGGTGCGGAAGTATCTACGTTACAACCGTAAATTGTATACGCTATGGTGTTCAGGTCCAGCTGTAAAGACGCCTTATCTTTTACAGCTTAATTTGTTTTACAGACAGAGAACACCAGCCCTCTGTCTATTTTTAATGCATTTCAAACTTTGTGAGAGGAATGAAATTATGAAGTATTATGATTTGAAAGTCGCCGGTGTGGAAAGAAAGCTGCCGATCATCCGGATCTCAGACCAGTTGGAGATCGCCAGCTTTGTGATTTTGGGGGATTCGGAGCTGGTGATCAACGCAGCCCAAACCCTCAAAGATAAGATTCCGGAAGTGGATTACCTGATGACCGCGGAAGCCAAGGGCATTCCCCTGGTCCAGGAGCTGGCCCACAGCCTCGGCATGAAGCGCTATTTTGTCGCCCGGAAAAGCATTAAGCCATACATGATCGACCCCTTTGTGACGGAGGTCTATTCCATCACCTCCCAGAAAAAGCAGATCCTTTGCCTGGACAAGGAAGAAAGCGACCTGATCAAAGGAAAGCGCATCCTGATCGTGGATGATGTGATCAGCACCGGTGAATCCCTCAAAGCCATGGAAACCCTGGTCAAGAAAGCCGGCGGCATTGTGGCCGGCAAGGCGGCGATCCTGGCGGAAGGCGAATCGGCCCGGCGGAGCGACATCATCTTTCTGGCAGAGCTTCCGGTCTTTCCGGTCAGTACCTCCAGATAAAAATAGACGACAGTAAGGAGATCATGAGCTTGAGCTTTGCGGTCAAAAACATCACCTACCAATATACCCCCGAAGGCAAACCCATCCTGAGCGACTTGAGCTTTGAGATCCGTGAGGCTGAAGTGACCGCCATCGTCGGTCCCAGCGGCAGCGGCAAGAGCACCCTGGTCAATATATTGAGCGGCGTGATTCCCGAGCTCCTTTCCCAAGGCGTTTATTCCGGCAGCTTTGACGTAGAGAAGGGGGTCAGCATCTCTGTCGTGACCCAGGCTCCGGAAAACCAGCTCTTTGGCTATGGGGTGGAGGATGCCATCGCCTTCGGCATTGAAAACATCGGTCTGGATGAGGAGGAGCTTTCGGAGCGGATGGAATACGTTCTGGATCTGCTCAACATCCAGCATCTGAGGAAACGTTCCGTGGCCACTCTGTCCGGCGGCCAGCGTCAGGCGGTCTGTATCGCTTCGGTCCTGGCCATGCGCCCGGATATCCTGATCATGGACGAACCGGTCAGCTCTTTGGACCCTAACGGCAAGAAGATGATCCAGTCTGTTTTGAACATGCTGCGGGCGTCCGGCCAGACCACGGTCATCGTGGACAACAATCTGGACTGGTTTTCCGATATTGTGGACCATGTGATCGGTATGGTCGACGGCAAAGTGGTTTTTGATGGGGAAAAGGAAACCTTTTTCCGTGACTTCCAGATCCAGAAAAAGCTGGGCGTCACCATTCCTCAGGCAGCAGAGATCTATCGGGAACTGTCCCGAAAAATCCCGGATCTGGAGATGTTCTATACGCCGGAGGATGCCAAAATGGAGATCGCCATGCGGATCAAGTCCCTTGAACCGCCGGCCCTTCAAAGGGAGCCGGAATCGGAGGATGAGGGATTTCTGAGCGTCACGGGGCTTACCAAGACCTTTGCCGACGGCTTCCGTGCCCTCATCGAGGTGGATGCAGCCTTTCAGCCGGGGAAAGTAGTGGCCATCCTGGGGCAGAACGGCTCCGGCAAAACCACCTTTGTGAAACACTTGAATGGACTGCTGCGGCCCACCCAAGGGACTGTGGCCTATCAGGGGCTGGAGACGACGAAAAAATCAGTGGCCCAGATCTCCCGGGACATTATTCTGGTCTTTCAGCATCCGGAACACATGATTTTCGAAGAAACCGTTTATGCAGAGCTCACCTTCTGCGCCCGGGCCCAGGGTGTGCCCTTTTCCGAAGAGGAGGCGCTGAAGACGCTGGAGCAATACCAGCTGCTGGAGGACAAGGAAGAGCTGCCGGCCAATCTTTCCATGGGTAAAAAGCACATTCTGACGATCCTGTCGGTTCTGTTCTCCAGCGCCGAGGTGGTCATTTTGGACGAGCCGACCCTGGGCATGGATCTCCATCTGAAGGACAAGCTGGTGGACATCATCCAGGCCTTGAAAAACCGGGGGAAAACCGTCATCGTCATCAGCCATGAGATCCCGCTGGTCTTTGACATTGCGGACCAGCTGCTCATTCTCGATGAAGGGCGGAAGCTGGTTCAGGGCGCCAAAGGCAATGTGGCGGCCCGCCAGGATATTTTTGAGCAGATCAACATCGACCTGCCGCCGGTGGTGGCGTTGTCCAAATATTTCAACCTTCCCCGCGTCTGTTTTGATGTGGAATCCTTTGTAGAAGAAGTCGCGGCGAATCTGGCCTGAGCGCCGCGAAAGACACGGCAGGTTTAGTATGTTTTTTATCGGAGGATGAACCATGAGGGATTTCCTGCAATATGTCGAAATGGATTCTTTCCTGCACCGGCTGGATCCAAGGACAAAATTTGCTTTTTTCATCATGATGTCGGTGCTGACGTCATTCATCAAAAGCGGGGTGGCGCTGCTGTTCCTGCTGGCGGTGTTCATGGTGATATGGCAGGTGAGCCATATCGGTAAGTATATGATCACCTTGCTGTCCAAAATCAAGGCGCTGCTGCTCTTCATCATTTTATTGTGGCTGGCCCTGGGCTTGTTTACGGTCAATATCGGACCGGCCATTTACAGGACGTCCTTTCAATTGTTCGGGACGCCGCGGCAGTTCAGCCTGGACTGGTTTGACCTCTACAAAGGGCTGGTCTTTGCCTTGCGCATTTTCCTGATGATCTCCGCCTTCTATACCGTGATCCTGTCCACCAATTTCAGCCAGATCATCCTGGGCCTCCGCAGCTGGAAGGTGCCTTACCCCATCTCCTTCGGCATCGGCCTTGTGTTTCAGATCATTCCCATGATCATCAGCGAGTTCGCCACCATCATGGAAGCCCAAAGCTCCCGCGGACTGGAGATCGAAAAGTGCAGCGCCCTGACAAAAATGAAGAACTATATCATCATATCGCTGCCCCTGATGTTCCGCGTGCTGAGCAAGGGCCAGGCGATTTCCCTGGCCATGCACCATTACAAGCTGGATTTTAAAGTGAAGAGGACCTCCTACAAAAGCATCCGCTCCTCCTGGATGGACGGCGTCTTTTCGGCGGTGTTCATCGCGGCCACCGTCACCACGGTGGTCCTGCATTATCGTTTCAATATACCCTTGTCGTAACGGCAAGCTGAAATTCAACAATGGAGGGATTTTATGATTGCAAAATGGGAGAATCTGACCAGAGATGAAATCGCAGCCCTGGATAAAGACAAAGCCATTGTGTTGCTGCCCACCGGCGCCACGGAGCAGCACGGCGCCCACCTGCCCGTGGGTACGGATTCCATTATCTTATCAACACTGATCGACAAATTTGTTGCCGAAGCGACCTTTGAGGAGGGAACCCTTCTCTTCGCACCGCCGCTGCTGGTTGGGAAAAGCAATGAACATATGGGCTTTGCCGGCACCCTGACCTTCGGAACCCAGACCTACTATGCCATGCTGCATGATCTGGTGAAGGCCATTGCCGCCAGCGGCTTCAAGAAGCTGGTCCTGCTGAACAGCCATGGCGGCAACACCGACATGCTCAACATGATCAGCCGGGATCTGCGCATCGATTTCGGCATGAACGTCTTTGTCTTTGACTGGTGGTTTACCTCCTTCTGGAACAAGGGCCTGGAAGGGCTGAAGGAATCCGGAACCTATGGCGTGTTCCACGCCTGCGAGCTGGAAACCTCCCTGATGCTTCATGCCCGTCCGGAAACCGTCCATATGGAGCTGGCGGTGGATGAGGATCCGGTAGCCTGCCTGAAAGACAACGATTACGTCACGGTGTTCGGACCTTACAACGCGGGCTGGAAGACCAGCGATGTGACCCAAAGCGGCGTCATCGGCGCGCCGTCCTACGCCACGGCGGAAAAGGGGGCTAAGCTTTTTGATTATGCCGTCAAAGAGCTGAAAAATATCATTTCTGCTTTCGCAAGAACAAACTATTAAAGGGGGAAAATCAATGTCCACACCCGCATCCAAGAATAAGCTTTCGTATGTCAACATCATCTTTTTTGTGATCTTCGGCGTGCTTACCGGCGTGCTCTGGGCTTACGGCAGCCCCATCCCGCTGATTCCCGGCGCGGTCCACTTCAGAACCTTCGCATTCATTATTCCTGCCATCGGATTCCTTTTCGGACCGGTGTCCGGTTTCTTCGCCGGCTACATTGGAACCGTGGTCTGGGCCCTGCTGGGCGGCTACTTCATCGCACCCCATACGCTGCTGGCGGACGGCATCACCGTTGGCCTGAGCGCGGCGCTGCCGGCCTATGTGATGCTTCGCAACACCACCTTGGACCAGGTCATCGCCAACAAGAAGCAGTTCATTGCCAAATGCCTTTTCTGGTCTGTCTTGTTTGGCTGCCTGATGATCCTGGCCACCAGCCTTTCCCTTTCCTACTTCACCGGCCTTGACTACTGGTACTGTGTCATCTGGATTGGTATCGCGGACGTTGTTCCCATCGCCTTTACGCCTTTTGTTGTTCTGCTCCTGGCCCCCAGATTGAAAAAGATTCAAACGATGATCCCCAGGATCTAAGAGGATTGGACGGCATACATCCTCGCGGTATTATGCTTATTCATTTCAAGGCAGAATGTTGGCCCCGGAACTAAAGATTCACTGCCAGCTCTAAAGGAAAAACCTCCCGTTGCAGTATGCTGCTGCAGCGGGAGGTTTGTTTTGTCATGGATTAAATTTCGGCATGCTATTTCCGGAAGAGGCCCGGGCGCAGGAAACCGGACTGACGGTCAGCTCAGCTCGGCGCAATTCATCGGCTGGCCTCTCAGCATGACCAAGCCGTGGTCCAGAGCGCCGATCACCGCCCTCAGGTTTTCTTCCGCGGCCTTCGGGCTGCCGGGTAAATTGACGATCAGAGAACGGGACCGGATGCCGGCCGCTGCCCTGGACAGCATGGCTCGGGGCGTGATCTGGAGACTGGCGCTGCGCATGGCCTCCGGAATGCCGGGAACCAGCTTGTGGCAGATGCCGATGGTGGCTTCCGGGGTCACATCCCGGGGTGCAAAGCCGGTTCCCCCGGTGGTGACGATCAAAGGAATGTCAAGAACATCCGATGCCTGGATGAGGGCTTCCTCGATGGCCTCGATTTCGTCCGGGACGATGCGGCGGTGGATGACCTGATAGCCGTTTGCCTCCAGAAGGGCCTGGACGCGGGGCCCGCCTTCGTCGGGACGTTCTCCCTGGTGGCTGCGGTCGCTAACGGTGATGACGGCTGCTGTGAACATGATGGGCACCTCATTTCAATATCAGGATGTGGTCCGGTGCGATGTCGACCTCCAGGGCGCTGCCGCAGGGCAGGGCGGTCCATGAAGGCTTGGGTATTTCCATGCGGAGGGTGGTCGCCTGGGCTTCGGCTCCCTGAACCGCCAGGGTCAGGATCACGGAAAACACGTCTTCGGTGACCCGAAGGAGGGTGCAGGGGAGGCAATTGACTTTATCCTTCCCGGCGGGATGCAGATCGTGGGCCCGGATGCCTAGGGTGAAAGGGTGCTCAGGCAGCGGCCTGCCGCATTGAAGCTCCAAATTCCATTGAGGAAGAAAGGCTATCGTCGTTCCGGCACTTCGCTGGGCAGGCATGAAATTCTTGCAGCCCGACAGTCTGGCCGCACTGACCGTGCCGGGATCGCGGAACATGGTTTTCACAGGGACCACGGGATCGGTGCGCCCGGCATCCATGACGCAGACCTTGGCGCAATTCCGGTACACCTCGCCCTGGTCGTGGGAGATCCATAGGATGGTCCCCCGGAAATCAGTCAGAATATCAAAAAGCTCGGTTTCCAGCTGCCAAGTGAGATAGCTGTCCAAGGCCGAAAAGGGCTCATCCAGAAGGATGGTCGCCGGCTGGGAGGCAAAGATCCTGGCCAGGGCCACCCGCTGCTGCTGGCCGCCGGACAGTTGGCTTGGCCGCTGGTCCTCAAGGCCTCCGAGGCGAAAACGCCGGATCATATCTTTCACCAAATCGTTTCGAATCGACTTGTCCTTTTCCCGGATCCCGGCAGCGATGTTTTGGGCCACCGTCATGCCGGGAAACAGGGCGTATTGCTGGAAGAGATAGCCCACACAACGTTCCTGGGGCGTGAGATCGATGCCTTTGCGGCTGTCAAAGAGCACCCGGCCATCCAGAACGATCCGGCCTTCATCCGGACGGTCGATGCCGGCAATGCATTTGAGGGTCACGCTTTTTCCGCAGCCGGAGGCCCCCAGCAAAGCCAAGACCTCGTTGCCGCATTCGAATTCGGAATCCAGCAGGAAGCTGCCGTAACGCTTTTTGATTTTGACGGAAAGGCTCATAGCGGTCGCACCTCCAGACGGCGGGTGCGGTTTTTTTGTTCAAGCAGATTGACCGCCATCAGCACCACAAAGGAAATGGCCATGTTGACCAGAACCCAGCGGAAAGCCAGAGCGTCGTTGTTGGTGCGCCAGAGCTGGTAGACGGTGGTGGAGATGGTGGCGGTTTTCCCAGGCGTGTAGCCGGCGATCATGCTGGTGGCGCCGTATTCTCCCAGCGCCCGGGCAAAGGACAGGACGGTCCCGGCCAGGATCCCCTGCCAGCAGTAAGGCATACGGATGCGCCAGAAAATCCGTGTGTTGGACATGCCCAGGGTTTGGGCGGCATATTGCAGGGTCATGTCGAAGGATTCGAAAGCCCCCCGGGTGGTGCGGTACATCAAGGGGAAAGCGACCACGGTGGTGGAGAAGACCGCCGACCACCAGGTCATGACCATTTTAAAGCCGAAAACCTGAAAAACCCAGGCGCCGAAAACGCGCTTGGGCCCCAGCAGGCATAAGAGAAGATAGCCTACGACCGTGGGCGGCAGCACCAGAGGCAGCGTTAGAACCACGTCCAGCAGTCCTTTGATGCTCCGGGGTGCTTTCGCAATATAGTAGGCGGCGGAAATTCCCAGAAAAAAGGTAAGGAAGGTGGAGATGGCTGAAATCCTCAGAGAATTCAGCAGCGGGAACCAATCCATAGCAGCTCCTTATTAAACGCGGGCGGATCGTCCGGTCCGCCCGCTGATTTGTTCTTAGGATTATTTTACCACGGTGAAGCCGACTTTTTCAAATACGGCGGAACAGGCGTCGGATTGCAGATAATCCAGGAAAGCCTGGGCGGCCTCGGCATGTTTGGAGGAGCGGGTCACGGCGGCCGGGTAGACCACCGGCGTCTTCAGCGAGCCTGCCGGAGCTTCCGCAACCGCGGTAAGGCCGGCGGAATAGGCATCGGTGGCGTAGACTACGCCGCAATCCACGGCCTTTTCGGAGACCTGGGTGGTCACTTCTTTCACATTGCTGCCAAAGGTGATCTTGCTCTGGAGCGCATCCCAAACACCCATGTTGCTGAAGATTTCCTGGGCGTACTGGCCTACCGGAACGTCGGCGTTGCCCAGGGCGATCATGGACACCTTGTCTGTGTTGACATCCTCAAAGGCGTTGATGCCGCCGGGATTGCCTTCGGGAACCACCAGAACGACTTTGTTTTCCAGAATGTTGGTGCGGGTCTCGGGAATGATCAGGTCCAGCTTGTCCGTATTTTTGTCGCTGGTAATGTCCAGGGCATTCATCTGCTTTTGTGCCGCGGAAATGAAGAGGTCGCAGTCTGCGCCTTCCTCAATCTGGGTTTTCAGCGTACCGGAGGAATCAAAGTTGATGATGAGTGTCACCTCAGGGGCGGCGGTCTTGTAAAGCGCCTGGATCTGGGTGATGGTTTCCGTCATGGAGGCTGCGGCAAACACCGTCAGTTCCACCGGTTCCGCTTTCGTTGTGGGCTGGGCTGCTGGTGCGACGGCGGTGCTGCCGCAGCCTGCGGCCAAAATAGCGAACATGGCAAGGGTCACGACCAGGGAAAGGATCTTTTTCATGATGAGGCCTCCAGATATTCAATTTTTTATTTTCCGAAGGGGCAGAGGGGATAGCGGCAAGGCTTGCATCCCAGGCAAAGCCCGCCGTTCCCGTAGGCCACGAGGTCGGCTTTGCGGACGGGGACGCCGGCGGCGACCCGGGGCAGCACCAGGTCAAAAATAGTGGCCCCTGCGTACATGACGCAGCCGGGGAGCCCCATGACGGGGGTGCCGTTGTCATAGTAACCCAGTAGAAACATAGCGCCGGGCAACACGGGGGCCCCGTAGGTGATGATGTTGGCGCCGCTTTGCTTGATGGCCCCGGGCGTATTGTCGTCGGGATCCACGCTCATGCCGCCGGTGCAAAGGATGAGGTCCACATCCTCTTTGCGGATCTCCTCCAGGGCGGCAATGATATGGTCCACGCTGTCGTCCACCACTTTATGGGCGGCCATGTGCATGCCGTAGGTCTTGAGTTTGTCCATGATGACCGGGGTAAAGGTATCCTGGATCCTTCCATGGAACACTTCATTCCCGGTGGTGATGACGCCGACTTTGCGGAGCCGATAGGGCAGCAGCTCCAGGATCGGCTTGCCGCCGGCGATCCGGTCGGCCTCATCCAGCAACCCTTCACGGATCACCAGGGGAATGACCCGCATGCCGGCCAGCTTGTCGCCTTGCTTGACGGCGGTGTCTCCATGGCGGGTGGCGATGATGATGTCGTCCAGGGAGTTGATGGCCCGAAGCTTTTCGTCGTCGACCCTGAACAGCCCGTCGC
>CALMWJ010000058.1 GCA_937873525.1 uncultured Peptococcaceae bacterium
GCCTTCATCCTTGAGACTTTTCAAGATGTATACCATGTCCTGGGTCCGCTCCACCGCAAAGGAAGGGATCAGAATGTTTCCGCCCCTGGCCAAAGCTTCGTTGACAGTCTGGGCCAGCAATTCGACTTTATCTTCGGAATGGATGTGGTAACGATTGCCGTACGTCGATTCCATCACCACATAATCCGCTTCCTTTATGTAAGTCGGATCTTCGATGATGGCTTGGTTGGTGTTCCCGATATCCCCGGAAATCACCAGCTTCGTTTCTTTGCCGTTTTCGTAGACAAAAATCTCGATGATGGCAGCGCCGAGAATATGGCCGGCATCCTGGAATCGGACCTTCACATCCTCGCTGAGCTGATAGGTTTCCCGATATTTTTTCCCTTCGATATACGGGAGGCAACGTTTGGCGTCCTCTGCCGTATAGATCGGTTCAAGTAAAGGCACGCCGCTCCGGGCCAGCTTGCGGTTTTTACGCTCAACTTCATTTTCCTGGATATAGCCGCTATCCGGCAGCACGACGCCGCACAATTCTTTGGTCGCACGCGTGGTATAGGTCGTGCCTTGATATCCATGTTTATATAATTTCGGAAGCAATCCGCTGTGATCAATGTGGGCATGGGTCAGCAGGACAAAGTCAATATCCCTGGGTTCGAAGCCAAAGGCGCCATAGTTATTTTCCTTAAGGGTTTTATCGCCCTGAAACATTCCGCAATCCACCAAAAATGTGGTTTTCGCAGTTCGGACCAAATGACAGGAGCCTGTCACTGTCTTGGCTGCGCCGAAAAATTGTATGTGCATCGCCGTTCATCCTTTCCGGGGGAAGTGTATCCCGCAACATTCTAAGTATATTTCATAACACGCAATAATTGCAATAACAGAATGAAAAAAGCCCTTTACCGCTGTCGCGTCAAGGGCTTTGGGGATTTATTCCTGGACTTCAAACATGTCTTTGCCGACGCCGCAAACCGGGCATACCCATTCGGCAGGGATATCCTCAAAGGCAGTTCCGGGAGCGATTCCACCGTCCGGATCACCGGCCTCCGGATCATAGATGTAGCCGCAAACCGTACAGATATACTTCTTCATTGTAACGCCTCCTCTTTTTTTTTATGTCATGGGTTTAACCCAAAACATCGTGATCATGGCTGTTTTTGGATTTTGTCCGTCTCTTCCAGTGCTTAAGACTGGACTCTGTCCCAAGCAGCTCCAGAACACTCTCGCGCAGCTGGCCGGCTCGTGGGAAGTCCATACTGGGAAAGGAATTGATCAAGCGGCGGAAATCCCTGGCCTTCGCCTTCGTCTGCCGGAGCCGTTCCATGAGCTTTACCTTAAAGACTTGATGAAGTTCTTCCTGAGCTTCCTTCCGGGCAAGATCCAACTCCCTGCGGGCGATTTCAAATTCTTTTCTTAGTTCCTGTCCAGCCAAAACCAGCTCTCGGATATATGCTCCGAAGTTCAAGGCATTTTTTACGGAGATCGTGACATCTGCAAGGAAATAAATCATGAATAGCAAAGCAAACGTTTCCATAACCTGCTCTGGCAGGCCCTCGGTGTAGGCGTTCACCGCGGGATGAATATAATCCACCAGCAGAATTCCTAAAGCACCCCAGTACAGCGAATTTTGCAGACATATTCTGCCTTTCAAGTTGAACCGGCGCTGGGAATAATCCCACCACTTGGTGTTGAAAACCGCTTCCAAACCCCATCCGGCGAAATATTCCAGCGCAGACATGAAGAGAAAGGAAGAAAAAAACAGCAGCCAGGAATTCCCGCTAAACCGGCTCAATGTAAAAAGTATGATCAGGGCGCCAAAGCCATAAATGGGTATGAAGGGCCCATGAAGAAAGCCGCGATTGACCCATTCACCGTCCATAAAACGTACATAGCAGCATTCAATGATCCAACCTGAAAAGGCATAGACCATGAAAAACAAAATCATTTCTTGGGTGACTCCCAAACCCTGGATCATAGCTCACCTCCGATAAAAGATATTATACATTGAAATATATTTATATTCAATCTTTCGCTGCGCAAGCATGCCGTGCTATATTAGTGTTGCAGGACCAAATCCTATCCAGGAAGTGTCTTATGAAAAGCATTCGCAGCCTTTCCCCGGCGATTCTATCCGGCATGTTGGCAGGATTGGCTTGGCAGCATTCTTCTCTGGCACTGCTGATGTGGATCGCCCTCGTGCCTTTTTTTTATAGCCTGTTCCGGCAGACACGGAGCCGTCGTCAGACCTGGATCTACGGCTTCTGTTTCGGCATGGTTTATTATGGCATATACTTCTCGGCTTTATGGGGTCTTTATCCCATGGATTGGCTGGATATCTCCACCGCGGTCAGCTTCTGGACCCTCTTGTCGGGGATGATCCTCTTTAGCTCGATTCTGGCTTTCTGGGCAGGATTTGCTGCGCTCCTGATTGGGTGGCTCCAGCCAAACCTTTTTCGGCAGTGCCTTGGGGCTGCCTGCGTCTGGACCTTGGCGGAATTCTGCCAGAGCTTGTCGCCTCTGGGCTTTACCGGCGCCCATCTGGGTGTTTCCCTCTATGCCTATCCGGCGATGATTCAAGGCGCCTCCTTGCTGGGTGCCTTATGGGTCAGCGCACTGATCATTCTCGTCAACAGCTTTCTGGCCTGTGCGCTGCCCTCCAGCTTCCGGAAGCCCTTTCGCCCGTATCCCGGCCAGCGCCTTTATCTGATGCTGGCCGTATTGTTTTTCAGCGGCAATCTCCTGGCAGGCGGACTTCGCCTTTCCCTTCCCTCCGAACGTTCTGAAGCACCGGTCACAGCGGCCATCATCCAGGGCGGTCTGCCTTCGACCAGGAAATGGGATGGGGACTATCTTGAATTCTGCCGTCGGCATTACGAAGCGCTGACTCTGGAAGCAGGCTCCAGCCAACCGGCGCTGATCATCTGGCCGGAAACGGCGGTGCCGGTCCAGTGGACCGCCAACAGCCGTCTGGACCAAATGCTGAGGAATCTGGCAGACACGACCCAAGCTCAGATTCTGGCCGGCATCTTTTATGAGAATCATAACAGCATCATCCTGATCAAACCTGAGCAGAGCATCATGCAATTGTATCATAAACAACGTCTGGCGCCCTTCGGTGAGTTTTTACCTTTCAAAAAATATTTGAAACCCTTCCTTTCCTGGCTGGAGGGCGGGAAGGCCCAGTATTTTACCTTGCAGGCCGGCTCGGCCATGCCCTTGCTGCAAACGGATGCCGGTCCCGTGGGAAGTCTGATCTGTTTTGAAGCAATGTTCTTTGACCTGGCACGATCCCAGGTCCTGGCTGGAGCCGAGAGCCTGGTGGTCAGCACCAACGATTCTTGGTTTGACGGCACTGCGCTGCAATCCAGCCTTCTTGGTCAGTCGGTTTTCAGGGCCTTGGAAAACGGCCGTTATGTGGCCCGAGCCTCCAGCACAGGGATTTCCGCACTGATCGATGACCGTGGCAGGATCCTGTGCCTGCAGCCTGCTCAAAGCAGCGGGATCCTGACCGGGTCCATTGCGCCCCAGCGGCAGCTGACCTTTTTTACGAAGCACGGCTATGGGATGATTGCCGGTTCACTGATCCTATTCCTTATATTGAGCATATTAAAAAAACGGTGATCCTTGCGTCTAAGACGCAAGGATCTGCTATTTAGTCGATTGTCCATTCGGCCAACGCCTGGGCGGCGAAACGGAACACCTGCTCCCTCAAGGCGGTTTGGCTCATCCATTGGCGATGTTCCCATTGAGGCCCCACAAGGCTGTCCCCGCTGTATAGGAGCTGTGCGTAACGAACGTTCCTGAAACGGGCTATTGCGGCAAAGGCAGCGCACTCCATCTCCACTGCCCGGCAGCCCTGGGAGATCCGTTTTTCCATTCGGTCTTCCGTTTCCCGATAAAAGCCATCAGTTGTCCAGGTTTTGACCTTAACATACCCGCATCCGATTTTATCCAAAGTATTTCCAATCTGTTCAACACCGTCAACGTCCAACTGTATTTCCGGTGACGCCGGCAAATAATGATAGGATGCGCCTTCATCCCGCATCGCGGCATAAGGCACCATGAGGGCGCCCATCGGCAGTTTTTCCCCAATCACACCGGCGCCGCCGCAGGCTATTATAGCTTTAGCTCCCCAGGCGATCATGCGTTCCATCATGATCGCCCCATAGGAAGCGCCGCAACCTGGATGGACCACGGCGATTTTTTCTCCCTGACTGCGAAACTGATAGACCGGCCTGGGTCCCATCTCGGTGGGATGGGTGTACATTACCTTCAGTTCTCCTTCCCATTCCAGTTTCTGCAGGACATCCGGGAAGAAACACAGGATCGCTTTTGGCGGCAAATGAACAGGGATCGGCAGCCGGCTTGGTTCGATCATGGCTTCCCGATGAGGCGACTCGTCGAGGACCGGTACGTAGGGCAAGAGAACGGCTCTTACCGGTGCGCCGTCGCTGCCAGCCATCTTTATGGGAGCTGCGCTTAGAAAATACATGCCCGGCTCAGCTCGGCTCAGATCCAGATTTTCTAAAACAGCGATCCCGGCTTCCAGCAAACTCCGATGGGCCTCCTGCTCATTCTCGAGGCTGCCGACGGACAAGCCGTCCGTCCCAATGCAAACGATGCCCTTTTCTTCAAGGATCTTCCCAGCGGCAGCGGTAAAATAACGCTTCTCCGCGTGCTTCATCAACAGGCGCTGGGTACCCGCCGGGATTCCTTCGAGCAATGCATCATCGATTTCCCCGTCTCCATCGAAATCCATGACACAACAAGGTCCAATATAGGATGACAGCGGCATATCCGCAATATGAGCCCCCGAGTCAATGAAATGGCTTGGGGCATCTCCATGGGTGCCCGTGTGAACCTCCGCAACGACGGCGGATAGGGTGCATTGGTCTCCTCGCTTCCGATCCGAGATGCGGATCAGCTCCGGCTGCTCTGCGCCCGGATAGAGGGGCGCGCTGAAAAATTCACGGGATATATCAATGATCTCCATTCGGTTTCCGCCTCCTGCAAAGGATTTTTTTGGTCATTTCGTTTTATTTCAGTTCACCGATCGCAAGGGTGAAGTAGCTGGTCACCACAGCCTGGCTGTTTTTCATCAGTCGCCCGGCATTGGTATTGCTTAAAATGCACAGGCTATTCCTTCCATCCCTCGCATCCCGCTCCATTAAGGCAGACAGAAGGGTGGGGGCATCCAGGTACGTGCTGTCCAGCCGCGCAATCTCCTCCCACGCTTGATTCAGAAGATAATTTCTCATCTGCCGGTCCTTCTCTTCGGCCGCTTCCATCGCCAGGCCATGGGAGAAGTCGATGGACCCGAGGATCACCGCGCCATCCTCCAGCCAAGGCTGCAATGCCTCCATAAGTTTTGCAAAATCTTCAGAAGGATACCGGTAATGGAAAATGATCGGGACCACCGGAACGCCCGGCAGGTATTTGGCGACCCAGGGCACCAGGGCACCGATGCTATGTTCCGTGATGAATAAATCGTCGGCCTCTTCAGCGAAGCCCTGGTCGATCAAGCTTTGGACAAGTTCTTTCTGGCTGTCTGCCGGTCCTGCCGCCGTCGACCAGTCCCGTTTGGTCACAGCTGCCGGAGGACCTATGTTTTCATGATTGGGCCCCAGCAGAATAACCGCCGTAGGTTTATCTTCAGCATAAGCCCATAAGGAAATGGCTTCCGCCGCCATCTGTCCGGCCAGACTGTGATGGGGGACCACCAACGCCTGGATTTTTTCCGGTGCGGCTTCAGCCTGGACGGGGCCTCGAGACTGTTTTTGCTGGATCGAGGCAGCAGATAAGAACTTTGATGTGTCCATGCGGCGAGTGCCGAAGCTTCCGGCGGCCGGGACAGTCCTGTTTTCTGGCTGAACCGATTGGCTTGCTGCCAAGCCTTCAGAACAGACCATCTGGCTGCCGTTGCCCAAAATGGCGTATAAAACGCCTCCCAAGGCGATCGCCATCATTAAGGGGATGGCCCGCCTCATGCTTCGCTTGCGCATTATCGTATGACGACTTTCGTCTCCTGGCCGGCTGCCAGCGTTTCAGGCTGACGGCTATGATTCAGATAGACCGATTCTGCCCTGAAGGTTCCCGGCATAGCGACCCTTGCGTAATAACGCAGCGTCTTTTCCATAGCTTGATCTCCTTTGTATAATCCAAAAACCAATTTCGAGCCGCTCTGCTGCAAAAGCCAGGGATGGTTGGCCTCTTGATATACCGAGTTGTCGATGGCGACAAAACGCAGACCGGCCGGAAGAAAATCAACCAGATTGTAACAACCCTGAGGCGCGTTCTCATCGATTTTATAATGGATCGTCACCAGGATCTTGCCCTGCGTCGGAAGACTGTCCGATATCTTATCTCCTACCCGGTATTCCCGGGTCACGGACAGTTCACGGGCTGCGGTGCCCGAAGCCTGGGGCAGACCGGCCTTCTGATACAGCGACATCGCGGAGATATCGCCTTGAACTTCTTTGAAATCGATCTCTAAGCGCTGTTGCGGCGTCAGGGTCATGGTGTAGAAGGGTCGTTCCATCAAATCCACTTTGACGGTTTGGCCATCCAAAACATAACTGAAGCCGGCCGGCTGGACGGTCTCTCGGGTTCTTTCCTGGAGGATCGCCAGTTGTTCCAAGAGAAAATAATCGCTGCGCCTTTGGTTCTCAAGGACATATTGGTAAAGTTTATCTCCCTCCTGCAGATGAAGCATGTTTGCCAGCATGGCCATGCGGGCTGTCGCCTTGACCGTCGTGTCCGCCTGCCCGTCAATGACCGCTCGCATGGAGGTTCCTAAATCTTCCGTCCAATCCGCAATCAACTGCCGGGCTCCGGTTGCCGCATGGGCCCCATCACCTCCGCAAGCCAAGCCCAGCAGCAGATTCAGCTGCACTTCTCCGGTCAAGGCTTGACCGGCTTCGCCGGCAGGTTTCAGCATGGTATTGATTTCATTAAGCACCGGCTCTCCCAGCGCCGCAGCCCCCCATAAGGCAATACTGCGGTCTGCCGGATCGGTATCCGGATCCTCCAGGATCCGTGCAAAATAGGTTGCCATCGCCCGTTGGTCAAAGGGATCAGGCACTGTGGATGCGATCAGCGCACTCACCTCGAGAGAAGATTCCGCATAAGGAAGGATGCCGATGCCGCCGTCAGCCTTCTGGTAGCGGAGCAGCTGCTCCCTGTTTTGCCTCAGGGCTTCTTCATCCGGCTTCCACCAGGGCATCTGAAACTGATCCGCCAGCAGCTGACGGGCTGCAAATGCAGCTGCTCTTTGTTCGGCCCTGATGTTCTCCTGATTTGCCAGAAGGAAAAGGCCTTGCAGCGCCTGGTTGCGCCGGAGGTTGGCAAAGGTCAGGGTGGTCAGTCCCACCGGATCGCCGATGGGCCGGTATCCTGCAGCCAGCGTCACCATATCTTGCTTCAGGTAGCTTTGGAGGCTGTCTACCACCTCGAAGGCTTGACTGACCGAATCCTGCTGGTCCTGATAAGATGCAGTGATTCTCATCGTATAGCTGCCCGCCTTCAACGGCGGCAGCGGGAATTCATTCCATACAAAAGGCGCACCGCTGAGTTGCTTTGAGAAACCGGCTTCCGGAACTTCCACCGCCCATGAAACCGCCATGGAAGATTCTGGCCGGATCGCCGTCCCGGCGGCACGCAAGCCAATCACAGCTTCATCGCCGGAAAGGAGCGGTCCGTTGAACCGGCTTTCTGTAAAGAAGGGTTGGGTCACCGGGATGCTCAGCGTGCCGTTCCCCACCCAAATATCCGGTACATAGGCCTGCCAGGTCATCCGCCATGAGGTAATATTATCCGGAAGCGCGAATTCCAGAGAGGCATGGCCTTGGGCATCGGTTTGCAAGGTCTTAAAATAGGCTGTATCCCTGAAGTTATCCCGGATGCCGTCCCCCTCACCACCACGCTCGGCCATGTTTTCGGATACTATTTTATCATTGCTGATTGTGTAACTGAAACCGTAGGTGTACTGGTTTTCCCAGAAAACCCGCCGGCCGATATCGATCAGCTGGTCTTCGAGGGCCAGCAGAGCTTCATCCACCAGACTGATGTTGACGCGACCCTCCATGGGCTTTCCTTCAAGGTCCGTCAACGTCAGGTCGATCCTGGCCGTTTCACCGGGCCCATAGGCGCTGCGGTCGGTTCTGACTTCCGCCACGACCTCCCTTTCAGAAGGATTGGCCAGACATGTAAAGGCATACGCAGCCGGATAATAGCTGCGTCCATCAAAATAGACCGCCATCACATTGACATTCGGCAAATATTCCTCCAGAAAGCGGAATGAATAGGCATTTTTCTGAAGCAGCGAATGGTCCATCAGTTTTTCACGGCTGCGATAAAACAGCAGGTGGCCCTGGTCAAAGGTCAGCGGCGACTCTCCGCTGTAGAGCCGGACGGTAATCTCCTGATCAAAGTCTGCCGTGAAGGCGCCGTCGTCCGACTGAAGCCATAAATAGCCGTAACTGCTGAACTCGTAGTTTTCGTTGCTGAGTGCCGGAATATAGTATGTCCGTTTGAAGGGCCTGCCGGCGCGGTCATTTCCCTCCAGCGTCAGTGTATAGGCGCTGCCATGTTGCAGGGCCTCTTGAAAACGATTGGCTTCCGGTCCCGTATAAAGCCAGTCAAAGGTGCGCTCCGTTTCCTTGCGCAGATTATAGTCATAAACCGGCTCATTTTGTTTTGTATAAGGATTGTAGGTATAGGAACGCAGAACCTTTTCCCACACATGGCGCTCCAGGATCCCTTTCAGCTTCAGCTGGCCGGAGTATTCGCTGCAAGCCTGGCCGGAAAAATCTCCCTCCCAGTCCTTGATTTTTCCCGGATCCACATTGAAAGCGGTGGTCATGCATTCAAATTGCTGTCCATCACGGCGGATACGGCTTTCAATCTCCACATCGCTGTTGAATACGTAGACAGATTCCTGCCTGTAAATATCTGCGATCTCCGGCATAATCGCCGCCGCCTCGATCCATTGCGCTGAATAGAGGGATTCATTGGATCTGACCTCGGTCTTGGTGTCGAATACGATTTCACCGCGGTTGTCCGTATTGATCCGCCTTGGATCGGGAATCAGACTGCCGCTGAAGGAAACCGGCAGACCAGGCAGCACCGTTCCTTCAAAAAAGGCGGCTTTGGTGGTCCAGGTCACGGTTTCTCCGGCCATGACGCCTTTGCGATTAGAAGAAATCGAAAGCTGATACGCCGGTTTTTCATAAAGCTGCACCGAAAAATAGGTGCTGCAATACCGAACCCCGTCGGCCATCAGACTCAGGCTATAATAATCCGGCGTCAGAATGGGGAGTTCAAAGGTGCCCTCAATGACCCCGCGACGGACCGGGAAGGTTTGCTCGATCCGGCTCTCTCCGAACAAAGAACCGCCTTCCAATCGGATCGTAACTTCTTGGATCGGTTCGGCTGAGGACTCACGGGGCGCAATCAAACCAAAGAAATTGACAACATCTCCCGGACGATACAAAGGGCGATCTGCGTATAAATAGTTCCAGTACATCTGCCGCTTTCGATTCATATCCCGCCAGGTCATGGCTTGATCCGCCGGCCGGTATTCTGTCTGATTGGTGTTCATGATCAGTTCATCGGATCCAGAAGTGATTTTAAGGATGCTGCAGCCCGATTCTCTGCTTTCGAGGGTCATGGCGGCTGTTCCGGTCTCGTCCGATTCCGCCTTCACCTTGGAATCGAAGACGGAAACGTCTGCACCGATCACCGGCTGACCGGTCCGCATATCGTGGATCCAGATCAAGGCTTCTTCTTCATTGAATGCAAGATAAGCGCTCAGCTCAGTGACCTGGAACAGAAATTGTCGTTGAATCCCCCGCAAGCTGAATTCGGCAACATAATACCCGGTTTCCATCGGCTCCGGGAAGAAAAAGAACCATGACCAGCCTTGTTTCTTGCCCTCAACCGTCAATTCGGCCACGGGCTGAAGCTGTTCTGTCGGAAGCAGCTTGTCCCGCAAAGCCGTGCACCATGCGTATTCACTGTTTTTCAGTGAAACCGCTTCCGCATACGCATCGCTGTCCGGATAACGCCATATCTTGACTTCTGCCGGCTGCACAGTCCCTTCATTCTGATAGAATTCAATGTAAGGTGCGACGCCAGGCCTGAAAGCTTTGTTGTTTCCGGAAAGCTCAAAATAAGCATTCTGGTCTGCCGATCCCGTTCCAGGCTCTTTCTCAGTTTCGAACATGACGGTGCTGCCCTCCTCCAGGGCGATCGAACGATCCTGGTTCAGAATCTCCTTCGACAGGATGACCTTGTAGACCGCTTGGAGCGAAAGCGGTTTTTCCGGTACAAAGACCGCCGTTTTCCCCCGCAGCGACCAGACCCCCGCCAGATCGGGTTCAAAGGCGATGTTTGCTTTAACCGAATCCAGGTCTGGCACTTGAGTGAAAGTGATCTCGATTCCGGTGCTGACGGGGACCGCTGTTGAGGTGTCCATTGGCAGGACAGACTTCACCGCGAAACCTCCGAGGGTCTGAAAGGCCCACTGATGATCGCTCCGGGGTGCTAGGGCGGACAATTGGTTCTGCGGGTCGAAGGCGATCTTATAAACGGTGTTCGGCGCCAAGGGTTCTTCAGGAAGGATCTTATACGCTTTGCCGCCTTGGAGTTTTTCAAGCTCATAATCGAAGGCTGGCGATATCTGCAAGGAAGCTCTGACCAATTCTTCCGATATCGCCTCGGTGGACGTGATGAGAAACCCTTTTTCAGGATCGATCCCGCTGTCACTGGCCGCCAAAGGTTCGATACCGATGATTCCCCGGAACCCTCCGGGCAGCGGCATGTTCGAAGGCATGAAGGATAGAATGGCAAACAACAGGGCGGCGGCGGCAGCCAGAGAGGGGATCCAGATTTTTGAATACCTGCCAAGCCAGTGGATCAGCCGGGAACCGAAGGCCCTCTTGCCCCGGACGGCAGCTTCCCTGATGGATTTTTCAACCGTCTCTTCATAAGATAGGGGCGCTTCCAGGCTGGCGATACGCTGTTTTTCGTTTTCAAAAAATTGATCCAGTCTATCCATGGTACGCTCCTTTCATATGATCTCTCAAGGCCTCGGTGGCACGATTCAAACGGGATTTCACAGTTCCTTCGGGGACGGCCAGGTACTGGGCAATGTCCTGGTACTCAAGATCCATATAGTACCGCAGGAGGATCACCTCACGCTGTTTCTCCGGAAGGTCCCGAATATACTGGCGTATCGTCATATCTTCATCCAGTTCATGCCCTGGATCCTTCACAAGGAAATCCGTTTCGTCCAAGGGCAGGGCTTTGGGCGTGCGGCGCCACATGTCCCGGCACACGTTGACCAGAATTTTTTTACTCCATGGTGAAAAGGCATCCGCCGAACGCAGCGTTCCGATTTTTTCGACCACAAGAAGCGTCATCTGGGAGATGGCGTCCAGGGCGTCGGCTTCATTCCCCATCATGGAATAAGCCAATCGGTAATACATATGCCGGTCCTTCTGCAATCCATCCAATAGCTGCAGCTGCTGGTCATTCAGTCCCATCGGTACTCCTCCTAACCTTCTAACCGTAAGATGCGGTTTGGATCTATATTGTTCCACACCGTAGTGCTTTCTTTCTTAGTCGTTTTATAGTAAAAGAGACTTCCCGTCTGTCTGCTGACATAAGTTCCGTCTCTTTGGACTGATGTTTTTCATAGTACCTACTGCATCGTATGCAATTTTTCGGTCCAGGCCTGCCGCATGCGCTCGGCACTTTTTGTCGAGGCCAACCCGCCGCAGGATCCTTTGAGTTCGCTGGGGAGGCGTCGTTGTGTATCAGCCAGGGCAACCACCACGTCATCCGGCGTCACGGTGCTGCGCAGGCCGGCCAGGGCCATTTCAGCCCCCATGAGCGCCACCGCTGTCCCCATGCCGTTGCGTTTGATGCAAGGAACCTCCACTGGGCTTGCTGGCGGATCGCAGGTCAATCCAAGGATATTTTTCAAGGCAAGGGCCGCAGCATGGACCACCGCCTCCGTGGATCCTGAGGCGAGCCAAGCGGCGCCTGCCGCCGCCATCGCTGCCGCGATGCCGATCTCGCTTTGACAGCCGCCGACTGCGCCTGAAAAAGAAGCACGATTTCCAATAACGACTCCGATGGCCGCCGATATCAGAAAGGCCTGTGCAAGCCTCTGGTCATCGGCTTCCAGCTGCTCGGCAACGGTAAACAAAACCCCGGGAAGCGTTCCTGCTGCCCCGCCGGTGGGTGCGGCCACCACCCGCCCCATAGCCCCATTCATCTCCGCCATGACGACGGACCGAGCCAATGCTTTATTGAAGGGGCTCCCCATCAGATTGCGTCCGGAAAGGGCGTGCTGCCAAAGCTGTTTCCCTTCACGGCCGCTGCAAAGGCCGCCAATCAGTTCAATCGGTTCCTGAAAACCCTTTTTCATGGCTTCCCGGCTGATTTGAACCAGTCGTTCGGCTTCCTCCAGGACCCTCCCTGCAGGCTGGCCGCTGCGGTCACTTTCATATTGAATGACCACCTGGATCAAAGGTTTATGCTCTGCGGCCGCCATCAGGTTCTCAAAATCCGAGAACCGTGGTTTCTTGTTTGAGTTGAGCCGGAAAACATACAGCGGCTCAATTTTCCGAAAGCTCAGCAAATCTTTTTGGCATTCTTCCGGGATCTCCTGGGGCGGTTCATGTCTAAAAGCCCCGCAATACAACCATTCTCCATGGGATTCTCTGCCATGGCATACGGCTTTCAATCCTTTGCCAGCCCATTCGGCCAGCCATTTACCGGTCTTCTCCATCGGTTCGCGGTTTGAAAACCGCATTACGAGTCCCCAGTTGTTTCCATCCAGGGATATCTCCACCCCGTTGATCCGATTAATAATAATATTGCCTCCGCCCACGGAAACCCCGTTGATCTCCCAATGGGTTCCATCAACCAATCCGTGGACCCGCATGGTATTGCGATGAGGTTCTTCTTCTTTGATGGGGTAACAGTCGATGGCGATCCCTCGCGCCTCTGCCTCTTTCAATGCCTGGACGCTGAGGTCGTCATCTTCCCGATAGCCGAGACAGCCGGCCGCCAGGGCCGCATGGGTCCGTTGGCCCGCATAAATTCCATAATAAATCGGGTGAAAACCAAACTCCAGGTTGTCCGGCAGCCCTCCCATGATTTTTCCTGCAAGATAACCGATACGGTTGGCGCCTGCCGTATGGGAGCTGGACGGGCCGTGCATAACGGGACCGACCACATCAAATAAACCCAGAGACATAATGGCTTCCCCCTCGATAATAATTAATAATGATCAGGAAATCATGATCCGGCTTCGTCCTCCGGTTCCATCGAATCGTCAGGACCATCATCCGTGGAATCTCCGGATGGATTGCCGGTCTCCTCTTCGGTCTCAGAAGGCTCATCGGGAAGAACCGGATCGTCGCACGGTGCAGATTCAGGCTCCTCGCCTTCCTGAGGAGCCTCTGTATATTCCCCCGTTATATCCGTGCCGGGAACAATGACTGTTGCATCAGGATCTGTTTCCCCTGCCGTGCCGTCGGGCGTCTCGAGCCCCTCGGCAGGAGCCGCTTCCGTCCCTGGGCTTTCCGCGGCCGGGCCCTCCGTGCTTTGAGACGTCCCCTCCTCTTTCGTTTGAGGTTCTGAGGACTTCTTCCCTGCGCCGCCTTCATCCCTGTCTGTCTCAGTCCCGATTTGTCGGGCTTCGCGTTCCGCCTTTTCCAGCTGGTCCAGATCGGCAATGTAGTACCAGCCGCCGTGGATCGTTTTTCCTGCGCCGGGAAGAAGAATGCTGTCCACCCCATGATCCAGGAGTGTCTTTCCCTGTTTGGCGATGCTGATGATCTCATGATTGCTTAGATTGGTGTCGAGATATTTCATGGCGGTGCCGGTAATTTCTGACAGCTTCAGAAGGTTTTCAGGGTGCATCATTCTTTCCGCCAGCTGAACGATCACCTGCTTCTGTCGTTCCGAGCGGTCAAAATCGGAGAGGCTGGCATCCCGGTAACGCATATACCCCAGCGCCTGAAGGCCATCCAGGTGCTGCATGCCCGGCTGCAGATCAATTTTTTCCAGGGGCTTGTACATGCGCTTCGGCACATCCACATCAATGCCGCCCATCAAATTGACCAATTCAATCACGCCATTGAAATCCACGACGGCATACCGGTCCACCTTGGTTCCCAAAAGCGCCTCAACCGCGTTGCAGGTCCCCTGGGGACCGTCCAAGCCATAAACACCGTTGATCTTCATCCACTTGTCATGGTATTGGATCCGGGTATCCCTGGGGATCGTCAGCATTCTGGCCTTCATTTTTTGGGTATCAAGGGTCACGAGAATGATCGTATCCGTCCGGTCTCCGATGTCGATTTCCTCTCGTCCGTCGATCCCCATCAGCAGGATGTCAAATTTATCAAAGCCTGATAAAGGAGCGCTTTCATCCAGAGCCGTATCTCCGGAAGGCAGTCTGAAAAACAAATTGAAGCACAGCCATGCAGCGGCCATGATCGCACAGAGGACTGCGATGATTTTAAGGGCTTTGTTCTTTTTATGTATTTTGACCATTTCGTTTGATGCTTTTACCCCGTCCTTCGTTTTGGGGGTCTGAACGTTCATTGCTGTTATTTCCTTCTTCCTCTTTCGTTCCATGGGTCAAAGCAGTCCATCCGGCCTGGTCCGGCCATGCTTCGTCCGCCCTGTCCGCACTAGTCTTTTAAATACTGGTGGCCTGCTCTAAGGCACGGCCGGACGTGTTCTTCCAAAAATTCGACAACCTGCTGGGGCGCTCTGCCGACGAATGCGGCAGGATCCATCATAGCTTCCATTTCAGCCAGCGTGACGCCGAAGGCTGGGTCAGCCGCAATGCGCTGCAGAAGGTCGTTCTCTTTTCCATGCTCGCGGATGTCTTTGACCACGTTCATGGAATGGGTCCGGATGCGCTCGTGCAGTTCCTGTCGATCTCCACCCTTCTTCACCGCCAGCATCAGGATCCGCTCTGTGGCCATAAAGGGCAGCTCATTGAACAAATGCTTCCCGATCATCTTCGGATATACAACAAACCCTTTGACGATTTTTTCCACGAGCTCCAAAATGGAATCCACCGCCAGGAAGGCTTCCGGAATGCTGATCCGTTTGTTGGCGGAATCATCCAAGGTACGCTCCATCCATTGGGTGGCGGCGGTCATGGCGGGATTCAGCGCATCGACG
>CALMWJ010000059.1 GCA_937873525.1 uncultured Peptococcaceae bacterium
GGCATCCCGGGGCTGGATCAATGCTCCCATCTGGTGTTTTGTTTTGTCTCCGTCGGACCCCGCCTGGGAGAAGCCGTCGGGGACTTTTTTCAAAAAAAAGACTATTTAGAGGGTTTTCTTCTGGATCATTTGGGCAACGAGATCCTCTTTAACGCTTCCAATCAAATGAACGAAATCATCGCCCAACGGCTGTATGCCCAAGGCATGATCCATACCTCCCGATACTCTCCCGGAGAGGGCAACCTGGGAATGGAATACCAGGCGGTGATTTTGGAAACCCTGCAGCGTCTGGGGGAGATACCGGTACAGCTCAATGACCATTACATGCTCTCGCCGGAAAAAAGCATCCTCTATTTGATCGGTGCCGGCGAGGACATTTGCGGCGGCAGCATCCGGCACGACTGCCGGCGCTGTGATCGCCTGGACTGTTACTTTCGCAGCGATTTTTCCGAGAAGGATGTGTAACCATGTCAAAACTGGAAGTCCTTTTCCCTAATCAAGGCCGTTCCCTTCTGCTGCCCCCGGGAATCACCCTGGCAGAAGCCTGCGACGCCGCCAATCTTCCTTTAGACCTGGTATGCAACGGCCGGGGGACCTGCGGCAAATGCCGGATTCGGATCCAGGAAGCCGACGGAAGCCAGCGTGAAGTCCTCGCCTGCAGGACCCGATTGGATCGCCCGCTGCAAATCCTTCTCCGAGAAGAGGATTATATCCATCGAGCCCAGGTTATGACCGCCGGTCACAGCCAGCGGCTTTACGGCTTTTCCCCGGCGCTGACCAAGCGTTACCTCTCTCCGGAGCAGCTGACGCCCGAATATTGCGGCCAGGTTCTGGACATAGACGCGCCCTTGCTTCTGGCAGAGCTCAGCCGGCGCATGCTGCAAAGCGATGCGGCCGGTCAGTCCCCGCCCACGGAACAAGGCCTTACCCTGGTTTATTATGATGAGGAATTGCTTGCGATGCAGCAAGGCGATACCACCGCCCGGCTCTATGGCGCCGCCTGCGACATCGGCACCACCAGCGTGGCGCTGTATATTTATGACCTTGCATCCGGCGGTTTGCTGTATACCGGCTCCGCCCTGAATGGCCAGATCACCCGTGGTGCCGATGTCATCAGCCGGATCAGCTACTGCCAATCCCAGCCGGATGGCACCTATGAACTGCAGCGCCTCATTCTGAACACCCTGGACCGCCTGCTGGCGGAAGCTTCGGAGAAGGTGCCGGGCTTGATGCAGGATCTGTATTCTCTGGTGGCCTGCGGCAATACCACGATGCAGCATCTCTTTTTCGGTTTTTATCCCGGCGCGCTGGGTCACAGTCCCTTCGTCTCCCTTTCCCACCATACCCAAACCTGCCGTGCCGCCGACTTGGGCTTGCAGCTGCCCTCCAATTGCCGCGTGACGTATCTGCCTCTCCTGGGAGGCTTCGTGGGCGCCGACACCACCGCCGTCCTGCTGACCCTTCCGGAGGATGACAAGCTGCGCTTGGCCATCGACCTGGGCACCAACGGCGAAATCGTTTTGGGCAAACCCGGCCGACGCCTGGCTGCCTCCACCGCCTGCGGCCCGGCCCTGGAAGGCGGCAGCCTGGCCTGCGGCATGCGCGGAACCAACGGGGCCGTCGATACCGTTCAAATTCGGGATGGGCAATTGGACTTTCATTGCATCGGCGATGAGCCCGCCAAGGGAATTTGCGGCTCCGGCGTCGTCGATCTGGCCGCAGTCCTGTTGTCCCATGGTCTCATGGACGCAAGCGGCCGCCTGCTTTCGCGGGAGGAATATCTGAGCCAGCGTCCAACCTCGGCCTTGGCAGCGCATCTGGGTATCCATGAAGGCGGCAATGCCTTCTTCCTTACCGACACCGTCTTCCTGACCCAAAAGGACATCCGTCAGATCCAGCTGGCGAAAAGTGCGATCTGCGCCGGCTGCCTGGCGTTGATGGCCAACTACGGCTGTACGTCAGACGATATTGACCAGCTGGTTTTGGCCGGCGCTTTTGGCAATCATATCCGGATCGAGTCCGCTCTGGCCATCGGCATGCTGCCCCCGGTATCCGCTGAGCGCATCCTTTCCATCGGCAATGGCGCCGGACAAGGGGTCTGCCAATATCTGCTGGACCGGGATGCCCGGAAGCGGGTGCAAACCTTGACGGTCGAAACCTTCCACCAGGAGCTTGCCTGTGATCCGGTCTTTATGGAAGAATACATTATGCAAATGAATTTTCCGCAAATCGCAACCCTCCCATGAAAGGAGTTCCCTGCATGACCGAGCTTCTGCTGCTGACCGGTTTTTTAGGTGCCGGCAAGACCACCCTGCTCAACCGGCTTCTGGAAGAACAAAACGTAAAAACCGGCGTCATCGTCAATGAATTCAGCCAGACCGGCGTCGATGGCCAATTGGTCAAAGCCCCGGCCGGCATCGATTTGGTGGAGCTGAACAACGGCTCCATCTTTTGCGCCTGCATCAAGGACAGCTTCGTCAGCGCCCTGGTCCAGCTTTCCGGCGCAGGCTTGGACCGTCTCTTTGTGGAAGCCTCAGGGCTGGCGGATCCGGCCAATTTTTCGGCGATTCTGGACGGGATACGGCCTTACATCAAGGCGCCCTATCATTACCTGGGTTCCGTCTGCCTTGTGGACGCCCTCTATTTCCCTAAATATTTCAAACTGCTGCCGGCCCTGCGCCGCCAGCTGGAATACAGTCAGGCCGTTCTGATCAATAAAACGGATCTGGCGGACGCGGACCAGCTGGCGCAATGCCGCCAGCTGATCCGGCAGACCGCACCGGAGGCTTATCTTTGTGAAACCACCTATGCGGAAGTCCCCTACGACCGGCTGGTCCGGGAATTGGCGGACCGCAGCGGCCAATCCCCCGTGGCCCAAGCCAGCAGCAACACCGAAAGCACCCGGCCAAAAACCGTCACCCTCTCCACGGGGGAAGCCATCACCCCGCAACAGCTGGCGCAGTTCCTCAGGGACATCGCACCGCACACCTACCGGATCAAAGGCTTTGCCCTGACCACCGAAGGCCCCTATCTGGTTAACTGCACCGGCCAGGTTTTGATCAGCAAGCCGGCTTCCGCGGAAGATTGCAAGGAGGCCACTTCCCTGGTGATCATCTCCAGCATCGGTCTGGTCATCGTCTCCCGGGTGCTGGAGGCTGCTAAAAAGGTCTATTCCTCGCCGGTAAATCTCCTGTAAATCCGAATTTTACAAAAGGAGGCGGTTTTTTTCCTAGAAAGAAACCGCTTCTTTTTTTATGATTAGACTATGCCGAGGGCTTATCGATCCCCATAAGCCTTGCATCACAAAATTAAAATTTTACTTTCGGCTTTTGAAAGGAGTATATTCCAATGGGTAAAGAACTCGTATTCCAGACTCTGAGACACGAAAAAACCCCGGCGGTTGCCTGGGTGCCTTTTGCAGGCGTTCATGCGGGCAAGCTCAAAGGCTATTCCGCCCAGGAAGTTCTGGAGGATGCGGATAAGCTGTATGAATCCCTTCTGGAAGTCCACAAGCTTTATTCGCCGGACGGCATGCCCATCGTCTTCGACCTGCAGCTGGAGGCTGAGATCCTTGGCTGTGAGCTGTTGTGGGCCAAGTCCAATCCCCCCTCCGTCAAAACCCATCCCCTGGCCGGCAGCGAATACGTGATTCCCTGCAAATGCAAAATCCCCACCAAGGAATCCGGCCGGATCCCCATGATCCTGGATGTTATGAACCGGGTGAAAAAAGCCGTCGGTGACGACACCGCCTTATATGGTCTGGTTTGCGGTCCCTTCACGCTGGCCTCCCATCTCCGCGGCAGCGACATCTTCATGGATATGATCATGAACGAGCAATACGTCCGCGACCTGGTGGAATTCTGCGGCGAGGTCTGCATGCGGATGATCGATTTCTATGCCGAAGCCGGCATGGACATCATCGGCATCGTGGATCCCTTGGTCAGCCAGATCGCGCCCGAGCACTTCGTTTCCATGCTCAGCCCCACCTTCACCGCCTGCTTCGATTACGTCCGGAGCAAGGGTCTGTATTCCTCTTTCTTCGTTTGCGGCAATGCCACCCTGCAGCTTGAAGTCATGTGCCACACCCGGCCCGACTGCATTTCCGTGGACGAAAATGTCGACATCATCAAAGCCAAAGAAACCACCGACAAATACAACATCACCATCGCTGGCAACATTCCCTTGACCACCGTCATGCTCCACGGCAACCAGCAGGACAACATCAAATGCGTCGTGGATCTCCTGGACGGCATCGACCATCACAATTTCATCCTGAGCCCTGGCTGCGATATGCCCTATGATACGCCCATCGAGAACACCGTGGCCGTCATGCAGGCCGTCAAGAACACCGATGTGGCCAGAAGCATGGTGGCCGATTATGAAACCAACTGGGACGATATCCCTGTTGAAATCCCTGATTACGCCAGCCTGAAGAAACCCCTGCTCGAGGTTTTTACCCTGGATTCCGAAAGCTGCGCCGCCTGCACCTATATGTGGAACAGCGTCAAGGATGTCCAGGAAAAGGTATTCGGCGATAAAATCGACATCATCGAGTACAAATACACCATCAAGGAAAACATTGCCCGCACCCGCAAAATGGGTCTGACCAACCTGCCGACTCTGGTGATCAACGGCCAGGTCAAATGGGTCTCCATTATTCCCAGCCGGGATCAGCTGGTGGCTGACATCGAAGCGCTGCTGTAATCCGCTGCTGTTTTCCAAAAAATTCATATCCGCTTCCTATGAATTGCCGCCGATTGGTTTCGGCGGCAATTTTTGTATGAATCGGCGGCTCTGGACGGAGGGGAAAAAAAGATTGCCTCCAAAAGCGAGGCAATCGGCAATATCTATGAAATATCATGCATCAGTCAAAGGCGATCCCTAAATAGCCCAGGCTCGCCGGATCACCTTCCGGACCGCCATGGACCCGCAGCATGCCAAAGGGTGCCGCCTCCCCTTCCAGCGTCCTCCCGGCAAAGGCAGGAAGCCGAAGCTGATAGATTCCCGCCGGCAGCTTGCGGGCAATCCGCTTCAAGCCGTCTTGAAGCTGCGCCTCCGGCAGCAACAATTCCTTGATGACCACCTCATGGACATTGGCGCGTTCGATGGCTGCGCAGCCCCGGGCCGATCCAAGCTCCAGGCTGTAAAGATCGGCGCCGCTCATTTGCGACAAGGCCTTTTGATAGTCCATATCTTCATCCGAATAGGCGATGTGCACCGTTCCCTCCAGATATTGTTCCCGGAGCCGGTTGTATTCCTCCGGCAGCACGGGCCGAATGGCATGGTCCTGACCGCCATCCCCCGGCCAGGCTTCGATTTCCTGCCCGGTAAGCCGGCAGCGGCGGGTCATAAAGCCTGTCCGGTAGCCGCAGCGGGCGTAGAACTGGAATAAACTTTCTTCCGCCGGCACTAAAAGGGAATAGCGGATCCTTTTCTCCGTCAGGTAACGATCACAGAAACCGATCAATTCCGTGGCGAAGCCCTGCCCCCGATATTGGGGGTGCGTTGCCACGGCAAAGATCATGGCGGCGGGCGCTTTGAGCTTCTGCTCTGACACAAGACTGACCGGCAGCAGCGTCAGCATGGCCGCGATTTCGTCACGGTGAAGCAGCAGCAAGGTCTGATCCTCACGATAACGGCGGCCATAATAGGTCTCCAACGCCCGGTCAGTTCCGCCGAAACAAAGCCTCCAGATGTTTTTCTGCCGTTCCAGGTCCTCAGACCTGGCAAACCGAATGGTGCTCATGACGGCTCCTTTCCGGCCCGACGCACCCCATGACGAAGAGCCTCTCCCATGCAATGCGCTAAGAACCAATCCATTGGGCCAGGTATTTTTCTTCCATGCGGACCGGTTGGTAGGAAAGCTTAGCCTTTCGAAGGCCCTCCATGCCCATGTCCTCTTCCCGGTTCACATAGACCAAATCAGGATAGGTTTGCTGAAGATAGGCTGCAAATTCACGGTTGATCATCTGATAGGAACCCTGAAACTCAGGGAAGGCCTTCTCCACATGGATCACGTAGGTATCCGGATTCAGCCGCTCTCCCATAGTATAAGCGATCACCCGTCCGTCCACCCGGATCAGGCCGCCTTCCAGGCCAAGCGGCTCAAAATAATCAAAGCATTTTTTCACGGCGCAGGCCTCATCCTCAAGGTCCGGATCTTTTCCGCAGCCATGGTCCAGGCACCAGCGCACATTCATCTCCCAGCATTCCGGCAGATTGTCCGCGGTGATCCGTTCGAAACGCCAGTCATAGGCCGCCTTGAAGCGGTTGATATGATTCCGCTTGGACTGCAGCTTATTTCCCGAAAGGGAAACCAGCTTTTCCAG
>CALMWJ010000060.1 GCA_937873525.1 uncultured Peptococcaceae bacterium
GGACGGATATTCGGAAGCTACAGCTACGGGGAGGGCCTGGGGTTCAAACTGTTCAACACACCGCTTTTGATCGGTATTAACTGGGTACTGCTGGTCTATTGCTCGGCTGTAATTACAGACAGAACTGCACTGCCCGATATTATGAAAATCCTGATCTCATCATCAATAATGGTTGTTTATGATCTTATCCTCGAACAGGCAGCGCCGGAAATGGACATGTGGAGTTTTGAAGGAGGCCAGGTGCCTTTTAGGAATTATTATGCATGGTTTCTGCTGGCAGTAATTTTTCACTCCCTGTTGAAGCTTACAGGAATAAAATTAATGAACCGGATAGCTCCTTTTGTCTTATATACCCATGCTTTCTTCTTTGTCATCCTGACTATCTTTTTTAAACTTGCAGAATGATCTATAAAGCCACCCACCACCAGGTAATTTATCCGTTTTTCCAGATGTACACCCGCTGGAAAATATGGAGGAATTTTCATGGAGTTATCATCACCGGCGAGTATCATGAAAAGGATCTTCCAATTCTCTTAATCACAAATCACATAAGCTGGTGGGATGGTTTCTGGGCAGACTATATCAATATGAAACTCTTTCACCGAAAATTCTATTTTATGATGCTCGAGGAACAGCTGCTGAAGCATATGTTCTTCAATAAATAACGGCCAAGGTTTTGCAGAAAGTATAATTTATACATGGCGGGGATGTGCTTGCAAAAGGCGGCCGACTGTATTATATTTAAATATAAAATTTTCTGAAGACACTGGTAATATTGACAAGAAAGCGTTAGGTGGAGTGAGAAAGTGAAGGAAGAGAAAAAAATTTCAAGCGCAGTGATCAAACGCCTGCCCAAATATTACCGCTATCTTCTGATTCTGCAGCAGATGGGCATCAGCCGGGTTTCCTCCAACGATCTGAGCAAAACCATGGAGATCACCTCCTCCCAGGTCAGGCAGGACTTCTTCAACTTCGGCGGCTTTGGCCTCCAGGGATACGGGTATGACGTATCGCTTCTGGTCAAAGAGATCGGCAAGATCCTCGGTATGGACGTGACCCATAACATGATCGTGATCGGCGCCGGAAATTTGGGACAGGCCATCGCCAACCATGCCAGCTTCGAGAAAAGAGGCTTCAAAATCGCGGGGATCTTCGACAACAATCCCCGCCATGTGGGGGATGTGGTCCGCGGCATCGAAATCATGCACATCGACCGGCTGACTGAGTTTATGAGTCAGCACCCTGCGGATATCGCCATCATCACCGTTCCCAGGGAGTATGCCCGGGACGTGGTGGACAAAGCGATCCGGCTGGGCATCAAGGGCATCTGGAATTTTGCCTCGGTGGAGCTGGACGTTCCGGAGGATGTTGCGGTGGAAAACATCCACCTGAGTGAAAGCCTTATGGCCCTGACCTACAAAATGAAAGAAAAAAGGGAAAGCAAAGCCGCCAAGGCAAAGACCCAGGCATAAAAAACCAAAGCTGACGCCTTTTCGGTCCGCCGGCCGGTTCCTCTGACGAGGAACCGGTCTTTTTTGTATTCACGGACTTTGTTAAGAAATTTTCAAATTTTGTGACAAAACCAGCACAAGATTCCCTGTGGAATTTGCAGTTAAGTTTAAATAAAGACTTTTCTTGAAGTGCCGGAAAGGTACCGATATACTTGCCACAAAAGCTGTTTTGCACCGGATTTATGTTGAGGGGGAGGAAACACATGAGTACAGCAGAGGTTTACGAAATCGTCCATCGGTTAGGCCTGGAGAAGGCACCCTTGCTCCAGGTGCTGCTGGCAGTGCAGGAAGCCAGCCCGCACAAGTACATCAGCGAAGAGGCAGTCAACGAGATTGCGAGACTGCAGAAAGTATCGCGTTGCCGGGTCTATTCGACGGCATCCTTCTACAGCGAAATTTCTCTGAAGCCCAGAGGCTTCCATTTGATCCGAGTCTGCTCCAACGCACCCTGTGAGAATGCGGGGAGAGGGGAAATCCAGAAAGCGGTCCAGGAAGAGCTGGGGATTTCCATCGGTGAGACCACCCAGGATGGGATCTTCTCCTTGGAAAGCGTCAATTGCCTCGGCGCCTGCTACAAGTCCCCGGCCATAAAAATTGACCATGAGGTGTATGGCGATCTGACGCCCGAAGGTGCCGTCGCCATTATCCGGAGGATGAGGGAGGTATTCAAGAATGAGCGCACCGCTTAATGGAAACCTGGTATTCAACGTTGCCGGCAAAGAATATGTCGGGCTTGACCTATATCGCAGCCGCGGCGGCTACTCCGCTTTGCAAAGAGTTCTTCAGCAGTCTCCTGAAGCCTCTATCGAAGAATTGAAGCAGTCCGGTTTGCGGGGGCGCGGCGGCGCAGCCTTTCCCACCGCCAAAAAAATCGAAATGGTCCGCGACAATGCGGAAACGGACCGCTATGTCATCTGCAATGCGGATGAAGGCGAGCCCGGCACCTTCAAGGACCGTTACATCATGACCCATCTGACTTTCCAGCTGTTGGAAGGGATCACCATTTCGGCCTACCTTGCCGGCGCGTCCAAAGGCATCCTCTATGTCCGCCACGAATACTGGGAGCCCCAGAATGTGCTGCGAGCCGCCATCCAGGAAGCCACAGAAGCCGGTCTGCTGGGCGACAACATTCTCGGCAGCGGGTTTTCCCTCCATCTGGAGATCTTCTCCGGCGCCGGAAGCTATCTTTGCGGCGAGGAGACGGCGTTGCTGTCCTCCATTGAAGGAAGAAAAGGCAGGCCCAGACTAAAGCCGCCCTATCCGACCCAGCAAGGGTTATGGGACAAGCCCACCTTGATCAATAATGTGGAAACCCTGAGTAACATCCCCATGATCCTGAAAAACGGCGTAGAGTGGTATCGTTCCTTGGGGACGTCCGACAGCCACGGCACCAAGCTGATTTCCCTGTCCGGCGATATCCAGAAACGCGGCCTGGTGGAGGTCCCCTTCGGCATCACCTTCCGTGAGATCATCGAAACCTACGGCGGCGGGGCCAAGCCCGGCCGTTCCATCAAAGCCGTCAACATCGGCGGCGCCTCCGGGGTCCTGGTTCCCCCGGAAATGCTGGACACGCCCCTTGAATACGGCGCCTGTGCCAAAGCCGGCATCACCATCGGCTCCGGTGCGGTCTTCGTGCTGGATGACACCCGCTCGATTCTGGACAACGTCCACAACCGGACCCGTTTCTTCCTCCATGAAAGCTGCGGCAAATGCACACCCTGCCGTGAAGGTCTGCGCCAGACCCATGCCATCATCCATAAACTGATGGATGGCTCTGCCACACCCCAGGATGTGGATCGTCTGGAACGCTACACCGACGCCATGCAGCATGCCTCTTTCTGCGGGCTTGGCACGGCGGCCGGCAACAGCCTCAGCTCTTCGCTGCACTATTACCGAGATGAATATCTGGATCATTGCGCAAAAGAAAATGAATCCAGTGACCGAGAGGAGATTGCGTAATGGGAAATGTCAATATTACCCTCAATGGAAAAACGCTGTCGGTGCCGTCTGACATTTCCATTATGGAAGCTGCCAAGCAAAACGGCATCCTTATCCCCTCCCTTTGCAACCATCCCGACCAGAAGGTCAAGGCCAACTGCCGCGTATGCGTCGTGGAAGTGGAAGGCTCAAAGAATCTTGTGGCCTCCTGCTCCACCAAGGTTGCCGAAGGCATGAACGTCACCACCAATTCGCCTAAGGTCCGGGACACGGTCCGTACGATCGTGGAGCTGATCCTGGCGGACCATCCCCAGGATTGCCTGACCTGCATCCGCAGCGGCAACTGCGAACTCAGACAGCTGGCGGCAAGACTGGGCATGAAGGACGTTCAAGGTGAGAAGACCCAAAATCTGCTGCCCTTGGATCTGTCCACCACCGCTTTGGTCAGAGATCCCAA
>CALMWJ010000061.1 GCA_937873525.1 uncultured Peptococcaceae bacterium
GGGGTGGTCCTGCCGGTCCAGAGAGGCTATCCCTTCCAGCTGGTGGCGGAGGATAAGCTGGGCTACAAATGGATCAAATGGGTCAACCGCATTGAGCTGTCGGACGACGCGGATTACAAGGGATTTTGGGAAACGAGGGGGTACAGCAATGAAGCGGATGTCGAGCCTTAACCGGATCTCTGCCTGGTTCCTGCTGGTGTGCTTCTGGATCTACATGCTCACCGGCATCGATACGCTGCGGAGGATCATGGCTCCGGAAATATCCTCCCTGATCCACCTGAAATACCTGTTCGTCCCGGCCCAGGCAGCCTTTACATTCCACTCGTCCTATGCCCTTGGCAAGGCGTTGATGCCGAAGGACCGATGCAGTATAAGCGGCGTCATCCTGTTGACCCTCTATGTTTTGCTTAATCTTGCGCTTTTGGGATACTTTATTTTTGGAATCCTTTTTGCCTGACGGCAGATGAATCCACGGCCATAAAAACATGACCGGAAAAGGTTGACAAATCACGGAAAATATTAGATAATATTAGAAATACATACGGGAAAGATAGAGGTGCGATCCTTAAGAGTACCTGCTCCGAGCCAGCCAGCGTTGAAGAGCAGAGAAAGGAACGATCGCCGAGGTAATGAACCGCAGGCTAGCGGGTCATAGGCCGGTTCTGTGTTTAAGAGATGCAGGACTGTCACCGAATCAGGTGGGGAGCTATCTTGCAGGACCTGGCAAATGCCTTATTCAGGCAATTTACGGTTGGCGAGAAGATTCTCAGCCAGCCGTTCTTTTTTTCCCGGGTGGCAAAATTAAGGAGTGATCCCCATGTCAAGAAAAAACCTTCCCTACAGCCGGGAACAAATCCAAGACCTGATCCAGCACTATGGCTCTCCCTTCCACGTTTATGACGAGAAAGGGATCCGCAAAAATGCCCGCAAACTGGCTGCCGCCTTTTCCTGGGCCCCCGACTTCAAAAACTATTTTGCCGTGAAAGCCACGCCAAATCCATATATCATGAAAATTCTGCAAGAGGAAGGCTGCGGCGCCGACTGCAGCTCCATGGCGGAGCTGCTGCTGGCGGAGCGGACGGGCATGAGGGCGGAGGAGATCCTGTTCACCTCCAACAATACGCCGGCGGAGGAATACATCCAGGCCAGCCGGATGGGGGCCATCATCAACCTGGACGACATCAGCCACATCGATTATCTGGAGCAGCATGCCGGCCTTCCGGAGATGGTCTGCTTCCGCTACAATCCGGGGGCCCTGCGCACCGGCGGCAACGACATCATCGGCA
>CALMWJ010000062.1 GCA_937873525.1 uncultured Peptococcaceae bacterium
CCGTGGGCGCAAGATGCAGATCCGCCAGGGCGCCGGTCAGTTTCCGGTTCATTTCCTCCGGGTAGGGCGAATATTTATTGCCCGAACGCAGTCCCGCTTCCACATGGCCTACGGGAATCTGGCAATAATAGGCTGACAAAGCGCCCACAAAGGTGGTGCTGGTGTCTCCATGGACCAGGATCAGGTCCGGCCGGGCGATCTGTATCACCTGCTGCAACCCGTTCAGAGCGCGGGTGGTGATGTCGAAAAGCGTCTGTCCCGCCTGCATGATGTTCAAATCATAATCCGCCTTGACGCCAAACAGGTCCATGACCTGATCCAGCATCTCACGATGCTGCGCCGTCAGAGCCACCTGGCAGTGAAAACGGCCATCCGCCTGCAGGGCCTGCACCAGCGGCAGCATTTTGATGGCTTCCGGCCGGGTGCCGAAAATGGTTAATATGTTCATCGTCGATCCACCTTTATGAGCCCTGCAGGAATCGTTTGATTTCCTCGGGATTTGCCTTCATATAGCCGCGTCGGGCCATTTTTTCCACATGCCTTGCAATGGCGGCATCAATGTCGGCCTCAAAGTTGTCTTCCATGACAAACATCATGGTAACGGCCGTCTGGGCCACGTCCACCAGCTCTTCCACAATGAGGTCAACGACCTTCTGGTGCTCCAGATGGTTCGGCTCGCCGCTCATGCCGCGATATTTTCCGATCACCTGGGCAAGCTCGCCGGTTTCCTCCATCAGCTTCAGGGCTGTGGATTCCAGAGTGGGCGTCAGGGCATCGAGGCATGGCAGTGCGATCACCTTACGTTTCATAGTCTGCCGCCTTCCTTGTGCCGATGGCAGAAAACGCCGGCTTCTCTCAGAAGCTGCACAGACATTTCGTCGGGATAATCTCCCAGATAGACGATTTCCACGATCCCTGCGTTGATCAGCATTTTGGTGCAGATGTTGCAGGGCTGGTCCGTGCAGTACACCGTGCCGCCCAAAATGCTGACGCCGTGGCGGGCACCCTGAATGATGGCATTCTGCTCCGCATGGACGCCGCGGCACAATTCATGCCGCTCTCCCGCAGGAACCTTCTTGGTTTCCCGAAGGCATCCCACTTCACCGCAATGGGCAACGCCGCTGGGCGCGCCGTTGTAGCCGGTGGACAAAATACGCCGGTCTTTAACAACAACACAGCCCACCTGTCTGCGCAGACAGGTGGACCGGGTTGCGACCAGCTTGGCAATGTTCATGAAATAGTCGTCCCAGTCCGGACGTCTCATGCTAATTCCCACTCCTTCGCGTAGATGGGGAAACGGCCGGTCATTTCTTTTACCATGGTCCTGGCTTTGGCTTGAGCGGCAGCATCATCCCGTTTGGAAATCACCAGGTCGATGATTTCAGCAATAAGCTTCATTTCTTCTTCCTTCATGCCGCGGGTGGTGGTGGCGGGGGTGCCGATCCGGATGCCGCTGGTCACAAAAGGACTCTGGGGATCGAAGGGAATGGCGTTTTTGTTGACGGTCACGCCGGCTTCGTCCAGCAGATGTTCGGCTTCTTTGCCGGTGATGTCTTTATTCTGCATATCCACCAGCAACAGGTGATTGTCCGTGCCGCCGGAAACCAGGCGGAAGCCTTTTTCGGTCAGGCCGGCCGCAAGGACCTGGGCGTTTTTGACGATCTGCTGCTGGTAGATCTTGAAGCTGGGGCTTAAGGCTTCTTTGAAGGCAACGGCTTTGGCTGCGATCACATGCATCAGGGGGCCGCCCTGGATGCCGGGGAAGATGGCTTTGTCGATTGCCTTGGCCAGTTCCTCACGGCAGAGGATCATGCCGCCGCGAGGCCCTCTCAGGGTCTTGTGGGTGGTGGTGGTGACCACGTCGGCATAGGGCACCGGGCTGGGATGGATCCCGGCGGCGACCAATCCGGCAATGTGGGCCATGTCCACCATGAACAAGGCGCCGGTTTCTTTGGCGATGGCGCCCAGCCGTTCAAAATCGATGGTCCGGGGGTAAGCGCTGGCGCCGGCTACGATCAGCTTAGGATGAGTATCCATGGCAATGCGGCGGACGGCTTCATAATCGATGGTCTCTTCGTCTTTGGTCACGCCGTAGGGGCTGAACTGATAATATTTGCCGGACATGTTGACCGGTGAGCCATGGGTCAGATGGCCGCCGTGGGCCAGGTTCATCCCCAGGATCGGATCTCCGGGATTCACCAGGGCAAAATAAACGGCCATGTTGGCCTGGGCGCCGGAATGAGGCTGTACGTTGGCGTGGTCCGACCCGAAAATCTCTTTGGCACGGTCACGGGCCAGGTTCTCCGCAATATCCACATATTCACAGCCGCCATAGTAGCGTTTGCCGGGATAGCCTTCCGCATATTTGTTGGTCAGAACGGATCCCTGGGCTGCCATGACGGCGGGACTGACATAATTCTCCGATGCGATCAATTCGATTTTGTCATGCTGGCGCTGCTTCTCCTGGGCCACACAGGCGGCAAGCTCAGGATCCGCCGCTGCCAGGATCTGGGCTACGTAGTCCATGTTGTCATCTCCTCGTTTTCTTGATTTATATATAATTTATGGTTCAATCAGCCTATTCGTATTTGGCCCGTTCCCCCCCGATCAGCTTGGGACGGGTCCTGACCATGGTCACGCGGGCTTCGCCGATGTAAGGCTCCGGCATGCGTACCATGACGGCGACAGGACGCAGGTGCATACCGATGCAGGTCTCTCCGATGTCTATGCCGGCATAGGCAAGGTGGCCATTCAGATTCTCCACCACCACCGGGTGCTTGAACTGGGAATACACATAGGTTGCCCAGCTCCCGCCGGCTTGGTTGACGGGAATGACCGTCACCGGTTCAAACCCGAATTTTTCCGCGGTTTCTTTTTCCACCACCAGCGCCCGGTTCAAATGCTCGCAGCATTGAGCGGCCAGGCGAAGCTGATGGCTTTCAGCCAATGGATAGATTCCCTGAAAAATCGCCTCGGCTGCCTGAGGGCTGGATTCCGAACCGATTTTCTTGCCGATCACTTCACTGGTGCTGCAGCCGATGACAATCAGGCTGCCCGGCGCCAGGTTCGCGGCTTCCAATAAGGTTTCCATGCAGGCTGCCGCCTGCCGCCGGATTTTTTCAACGTCCATTCCGTTCCCTCCTTAAGCTTGCTCCAACGCGGCGACCTTATCCACCCGCCGCTGATGCCGGCCGCCTTCGAATTCCGACTTCAGCCAGGTTTCCACGATCTCCAGCGCCAGGCCGGAACCGGTCACCCTCTGCCCCAGGCAAAGAATGTTGGCATCGTTGTGGGCACGGCTCATCTTTGCAGAGAAGCACTCATGGCATAAGGCAGCCCGTATGCCTTGGACTTTGTTGGCAGCGATGCTCATACCGATGCCGGTCCCGCACACCAGGATGCCGAACCGGGCATTGCCTGTGATGATGGCCTCCGCCACCAACGCCGCATAATCGGAATAATCGCAGCTTTGGGTGTTGTAGGTTCCGAAGTCTTCGGTTTTGTATCCATGGGCCTCCAGCCAGTTCTGAATGGTTTCTTTCAGTTCATAGCCGCCGTGGTCCGAACCCAGGGCAATCTTCATTTCCATACATTTTCACCTCATTTTCTTTTGTTATTGTATCATATTCATCCTGAAGGTTGAACTGTTTTAACCGTTTAAGGCGTTAAATACATCTCCTGGCACGAGGTCTCAGGCGTCCACATCCACGATCCGGTTTCCGGAGGCCTTGACCAGGCGGTTCATGACAGCGGCGCCGCTGCCCTGGCGGGAACAGGCTTCAATATAGATGTGCCGGACCCCCTCCTGATCGCAGCGCCGCAATTCGTCATAGAGCAGCCGCCCCATGTCCTTGGGGCGATGGAAGCTGCCCATACTGCGGCAGTAATAGCCATCCTTCCGCTGTATCCCTTCACTCTCAAAAATGCGCCAGGTTTCCTCCGTCAGCAGCAATCCAATCGTGCCCGACGATTTTTCATTGCCCTCCGCCTCTTCTTCCGCCAACACCTTCTTCAAATAGGCGGCGGTTTTTTCGGGCGTCCCGACCAGCAGGGTCACTGGCGCCTTAGGCGCATAGTGCCGGTATTTCATGCCCGGCGCTTTGGGACCCTTCTCCCCGGCCGGCGTCACGGCAGCTTCCATTCCGTCGGAAAACTGCCCCGGCAAGGGCTTTGTGCCGTGGGTCCGTTCTGCGCGGACCGGTCCCAGCAGACGGGACAAGGCTTCGGCGGTGATCTCTCCCGGCCTCAGAACCGCCGGCGGTTCCACGGAGACGTCCAGAATCGTGGATTCGAGGCCCACCCTGCAAGGCCCGCCGTCCAGGATCACCTGGACCTGGTCGCCCAGATCCTCCAGGACGTGTTCCGCCAAGGTCGGGCTGGGGCGCCCGGAACGATTGGCGCTGGGGGCCGCCACCGGTACGCCGGCCGCCTCGATCAGCGCCAGCGCGATGGGGTGGTCGGGAAAACGGATGGCCACTGTGGGCAGGCCAGCCGTCACCTCCTTCGGAATATGGGCGGCCGCAGGCACGATCAGGGTCAGAGGACCCGGCCAC
>CALMWJ010000063.1 GCA_937873525.1 uncultured Peptococcaceae bacterium
GGAATGCCCGAGGAAACGGTCCGTTTGCTGCACACCTATTTTGAAGCCATGGTAGGCTCTATGGGGTGATCCCTTTGCGCAGGGCCCTGGAAATCTTCAATCAGCAGAATGAGGCGATCCCGGAGAAGACCTTTGCCGACTTTGCAGAGATCGTTCGCCACGAAGAACATGACTACAGCATCCTGGGCGCGGATGAATTGTTCACGGATGCCAAACCTACGGCGCCTCTGGATCGGGAACTGATCGCTGAGTATTTATATGCCATCGATTTGGACGATTATATGGAACTGGCGGCCGCGCAGAAGGGCAAACCGTACTATATTCCACCTAAGCAGGAGCTGCTGAAATATGCCGATCCGGATTATTATGAATCCACGCCCCAACGGGACGCCATGTGGCATTTTCTGCGGCATGACCTGCGTCTGTCCAAGGACAGGACTGAGGATTTTCTTTACGAGCTCTTTCTGCATGCCGAAATGGGAGAACGGAATTTTCAGGTGATCCTGGACGATATGGAGCGGATGGGCCTGCGGTTCAGGACCGAAGGCGCCCTTGATAAATTCATCCGTCTCTACTCTGACTTGAACAACCATAGCCGGATGATCGATAACCGCGGTTTCACGCCCATGGAAGTGACGGCCAGCCTGCCGCCGGAGGCGCGCATACTGAAATCGATCTCCATCGGCCCCAATATGACAGCGGCTTTGCAAAATGGTGAAATGGATCTTGAGGAATTGCGCGCAGAAATTCTCAAGAAGGAAATGCCCAACGATCAGCTGCGCATGTCGATGCTGGCGGAATTGGACCGGATCAAGAAGACCATGACGCCGGCACCGGCTAAGGATGTTGCGAAGAAAATCGGACGGAATGATCCCTGCCCCTGCGGCAGCGGGAAGAAATACAAGAACTGCTGCCTGGGCAAGGGCGAGTGAGCGGAGCGGCGGTGCAATATCTGAAAGATTTTTCTGCTCCAGAGTTACAAAACCTATTGCAAACCGCATCGAAATACGCTATTATGTAACCACATCACCGATAAGAGCAAACCAGCCGAAAGGCTGGGACGCAAAGCCACGAGTCTAAAGTCTCCCCCGGAGGCCATGATCGTCGGGTTGCCGAAGTTGAGGGACGCACGTTGGACCCCTGTTTTGGCAACGCCGAAACAGGGGTTTTTCTCACCTTAAACGATAATAGCAAACCAGTCGAAAGGCTGGGACGCAAAGCTAAAGGGCCTTTTGCGAAAGCAAGTGGCAGCCAGCTGCCGAAAGAAGCGTGCTGAGATGAAAAATTTAAGTGCACTGATCATCACCTTTTTATTGCTGATGACCCATGTGCCCCAGGCCATGGCCGCACCGGCCAAAGCCTCAATTTCAACAGAAGAGGCCGGACGGGGACGCGTCCGGGTGGCCTGTCCTTTGGAAGACACCAAGGTCAAGGTCCTGGTGGAAAAGGGCGGCAGCAAATACTTCTATACTATGGCCGATGAGGAAGAAGCCTTGCCTCTCCAGCTGGGGAGCGGCGATTATAAGGTCACCGTTTATGAGAACATCGCCGACAACCGTTATCGTGCGGTCCTCTCCCAGAGCATCAGCGTCGCCATGGACGACGACCGGGAAGCCTTCCTTCAGTCCATCCAATCCATCGAATGGGACGACGACATGGAGGCCATTCTGCAGGCCCGGCTGCTGACCGAAGACCTTGGAACCGATGAGGAAAAGGTCGCCGCCATCCATCAATTCATTGTAGAAAATTTCAGCTACGACCGCAGCAAGGTGGGCACCTTGTCCCCTAATTACCTTCCCGATGTGGAACGGACCTATTCGGAACGCAAAGGCATCTGCTACGACTACGCCTCCCTTCTGGCGGCCATGGTCCGCAGCGCCGGCATCCCGGCCAAGCTGGTCAAAGGCTATACGCCCAACGCCATAGGCTATCACGCCTGGAATGAAGTTTATCTTAATGACCAATGGGTCACCCTGGACGCCGCCTACGATTCCCAGATGGACGACCTGGACGGCGAATATGCCATGATCAAGGATTCCAATCTATATCAAAAGGTGTATGAATACTAAAAATGCGCAGCGCATCTGCGTTCCGAAAAATTGATAAAAGAAGCAGGCCGATCGGCCTGCTTCTTTGTTATAGGGGTGTGCAGTATTTGATTTGGTTTGGTTTGATGCGCTTGCCTTATGCGATTTCGTCCTCGTCTTCGTCCTTGAAGTTCAGGACCGGTTCTTCAGGCAGATAAGCAGCAGCTTGGGAAGGTGCCGGGCACATCGGGCCGGTGCCGGTCTTGGGCAGTTCGCCCAAAGGAGCCTCTTCGTCCACGATGATGGTTTCTTCGGGCACGACTTCCGGTGCGGGGGTGATCACGATGGGCGCTTCGGGAGCCGGAGTTTCTTCGATGATCACTTCAGGGACAGGATCTTCATAGTAACTGCTGCCGCCGGAAGCTTTGCGTTTCCACTGGGCCACATAGGTGGCGTCGCCGGTAACGGTGTCCGCGATGGCGGGGGACCAGCCGTTGAAGAGGTAAACGAAGCCGTCTTCAACTTCGGGAGCAGGCGGGGTGTCAATGCCGGGGAGTAAGCTGCTGTAAATCACCGGATCGAAGTCGCCGTGTTCGCCGGGCGCGTAGGTCACGGTATAATAGGTGGGGCCGCCTTGGTTGGATTGCCACTGGGCATAGTAGGTGATGGTGCCTTCAACATACTCGGTGGGGGTGGGGGACCAGCCGATGAAGGTCCAGCCTTCGACGCCTGGGGTGGCTTCGGGTGCAGCCGGGGTAGGATCGCCCATTTGCAGGCCGCCGTCGATCTGGGCGGTGAAGGTGCCGTAATCGCCGGGATCATAGGTCACGGTGTAGTAAGTGGGCGTGACCGGTGCGGTATACGTGTTCGTAAAGGCTGCCGTCGCGGTATGTCCGGCCGTGATGGCAACATCCATATTCTTATCGCCGATGGAATAGTTGGCAGGAAGGTTGATTTCTTCCACGGTATAGGTTCCGGGAGCAAATCCGTCTATAGTGGTGCTGCCTTCGCCGGTGATGGTGTAAGAGTCTTCAAAGCCGGTGCCGGTGACGAGGAAGGTAAAGGTGGCATCCGCAGAGGGTTCATCCCCGGTGATGGCTTTGGTGATGGTCAGACTGCCTGTGGTGGGTTCTGTTGAGGGTGCCGTGTATGTGTTGGTAAAGGTCAGCGAGGCCGTC
>CALMWJ010000064.1 GCA_937873525.1 uncultured Peptococcaceae bacterium
TGCCCTTTTTCTTTTTTACACAAAATCCGATCAGCACGCCAGCCCTTGCCGCGATCTTTGCCCTGGGCATTTTTCAGCTGGGGATTCCCTATTTGCTGTACGGTATGGCGGCACGGAACTGTTCACCTTTATCCTGCTCGCTGATCAGTTTCATCGAACCTCTGCTCAATCCGGTTTGGGTTTTTCTTTTCAACGGCGAGACTCCGGGCTTTTATGCGCTGCTGGGCGGGGTTCTGGTGCTTGCAACGGTGGTGGTCTATACGATCTGGAACAGCAAAACCCCGTCTGCGGAAGGTCGTTGAAGCGATCTTCCCAATAAAGCCGCTGTCCTCAAGCTAAGGAGCGTTCTGTTTCATCTATGGAGGACAAAACGATCAACGGGCACACGACAGAGTACTCAAAAAAAAGGAACCGGCTGACTGAAATGAACCCCCAAAGTTAATTCAGTACATCATACTGTCTAACTTTAGGGGTTCAGTTCATTTATGCGGCTCATTTTTGCCTGTTTCATTGATAAATCCAATTCAAAATCATGATCATGACCGGTATGGAGAAGATCGACAGCAAAAAGCTCCCCACAAGAAACTGGTTGGCGATCTCCACATCCCCGTGGTATCGCTCGATAAAGATTGGCACCGTGCTCAGCATGGGTGCGGCTGCCGATAACAGCAGAAGCAAAGCCACATTAAAATTGGGGTGGGTAAGATAGACCAGTCCAAGCACGGCCAGGGGCAGCAGGACGTTTTTGATGGTCACATACTTGAAGACGTCCAGGTAGCGGATTTTTCCCGCTTTCTGCATATCCAGGTAAACATATCCGCCGAAGATCAGCATGAAGAGGGGCGCCGACATATTGCCCATCTGCTTGGCGATGGAGAACACAAAATCGGGAATGTACGCGTCTGCGCCGGACAGACGGAACAGCAAGGCCAACAAGGTCGCCTTGATCAGGGGATTGAAGATTTTTTTCCAGTCGATGCCGGTCATGCCGGGCAGCAGCGCGGCACCCTTTTCCCGGAAGAAAAAGGGATAAATGTTGAACTGAAACATGATGGTGAACATCGTAAACAGGAACAGGTCCGCAATGTAAGGCGAATCGCCTCCGAAAATGCCGGAAATGACCGCCATGGCCACAAAGGTCGGATTGTACAGATAGACGGAGATGGAGACCTCTTTGCGAATGCTTTGAGGGAAAAGATACCCTGCGGCCAGGGACAGGGGAAGGGTGGCGGCGGCGAACAGCATCCACCACAGGGGCAGGCGCCACCAGCCGGGCGAGCTTTCCGGACGGAAATTCAGGGCCAGGTTGGTAAAAACATAAAAGGGCAGCGAAAGCTCAATACCCAAAGTGGAGAGCGTCTTCAGCATGTCCTGGGTGATTATTTTGCGTTGGAGGGCAAAAAAGCCGATGGCTGCGAGCCCGGTCAAGGTGATGATGGCTTCAGCAGTCGCCATTAAGGATTCCATAAACATCGCTCCTTTATCATGTTTTACGGCGGATCAATGCTTGATTTTCTGAATGTATTTGAGCAGCTTCTTGGTTTCCTCGTGCTGGTTTGGATTCAGATAATCCTTTTCGCCGATCAAATCTCTTAAATAATCCCAAAAAGCAGCGGACATATTGGTTTCGTTGACGGCAAGGACCACCGGCGGCGCCGAGGTTCTCG